>JANMSA010000988.1:0-8439 GCA_031388865.1 Acidobacteriota bacterium
AGTATGCCGAGGCGAAGAAGGTTCGCGAGTTGTGCGCGAGGGCGAACATGGTCGTGGTCGAGGGAACATGATCGCCGCTTAAAAATCAAAGTGGGGTCAGACCCCACCTTGATACTTAACGTCACGTCCGTACGCAGGAGATGCAGCCCGCCGCCGTGCGCTGTCCCTGCCTCTGCCTCCTGCCTGTCTACGGGCGTCGCGCGATCCAGATCAGGTAGCGTGGGCCGCCTTTGGCGCCGCGTCCTCGCACTGGTACTTCTTCTGCGATGAAGCCTGACTGCGCGAGGCGTCGCGTGAAGGCGGGGTCGGGACCGGCAGACCAGATCGCGAGGATACCGCCGGGACGGAGCGCTGCATGGGCGGCGCGCAGCCCGGCCTGACCGTACAGCCAGTCATTGTTCCTGGAGGTCAGGGCGCTCGGTCCGTTGTCGACGTCGAGAATGATCGCGTCGAACGCTGAGGAGGAAGCCTGGATGATACGACTGACATCCTCTTCGCGGATCGTTACGCGAGGGTCATCGAGCGTGGAGCCGGAGACTGCGCGCAGGTGCCCGCGATGCCATGCGACGACCTCAGGCACGAGCTCGGAGATCACAACGTCACTGTCTGCGCCTGCGTCGCTGAGAACTGCGGTCAATGTGAAGCCCATGCCCAGTCCGCCGATCAGTACACGCGCTTTCGGCCGTCCCGCGATGCGGGAGCAGACCAATGACGCCAGCGCGTCCTCCGAGGCATGCACGCGACTGTTCATCAACTCGTAGGAGCCGACGCGGATCGAGTATTCGGTATCGCGCTGGTAGAGACGCATCTCGCCACCATCGCCGGGAACGATCGCGGTTCCGAGCAACGTCCACGGCTTCATTCGTCGCCGGTCCTGAGGCTCGCACTCCAGTCCCCATCGCGGTCGCGGGTGACCTCGACCTGCCACGGCTGGCAGCAGACAGGGCAGTCCTGCACATAGGACTGACGGCTGGAGCCGTCAGCGTCGACATTCAGCTCCGCCTGCTCCCCGCAATAGGGACAGAAGACTTCTACGAATTCACTCATCCGCACCATCCTCGAGCGCGTTGTAGGCGCGGATCAGGTCAACACGGAACCGCAGCTGCTCGTCGTACTCCTCGTCGGAGCCGGACAGGCGGAGATGCACGATCAGCTTCGAGGCCGCTCTTCGCGCAGCGGCATGTGTAGGAAAGGCCAGGACCGCGGCCTGATCCGGATCGGTGAGAAAACGCGCGATCACTTTGCGTCCTTCGACACGTACCAGACGCTTCAGGAAGATGGAGCGGCGGAGACTCATCGACAGAGAGGCGTGATGAGGGACAGCCGCCGGTTGGGCGTGCGCAACAGCGACTTGCCATACGCCTCGCGCGATTCCTTGCATTTTCCGCTGGCCGCGAGCAGCTCTCCGTACAGCTCGTGCGCAGGCTTGAGAACCTCGGGCGGACCGGAGGGCGCGCCCAGGGTCTCTTCGAGAGCTGCGGCCTGCTGCGCGAGCTCCACACCTTTCGCGAGATTGCCCCGTTTCTGTTCCGCCAGTGCACGGAGAGTGAGGTTCATGACCTGCGCCGTTCTGTTGTCTGTCATGGCCGCCAGCGCGGCGATGGCGCTGTTGGCGCCGTCGAAGTCGCCGCGTCGGATCGACGCGAGTGCGAGTGCGTAGTGCGCGGCATCGCTGGAGGACGTGGTTCCGGCCGCGCAGTGGGCGGCTTCGTCCTTGCCTCCGACGATCGTCTCGACGGGTTGGCCGGTCTCGACGGACCACGCCGCGAGCATCCGCGCACGGGTGGAGCGCTCTCTTTCGCTCGCCCCTCTCTCCATTGCCACTTCGGCGTGCAGACTGCGCGCATCGTCAAGGCGGCCCTGCTGCAGATAGATGTAGTGCAGCCAGGTCAAACTGTGCAGGTCGCGTTTGCTCGATGGGAGTTTCGCGCGTTCGACCCAGGCCACCGAGGCGGCGTAGGACTGTTCGTTGGATGCCGCGGCCTCGTCCCACATTCCGAGCTGCAGAAAGATGTGCGACGGCATGTGCAGGGCGTGATGCGCAGAGGGTGCGACCTTCGCGTAACGGCGCGCGGCGCGAAGCCCGAGCGGCGCGTGCAGCGGGTCGTCGTACGCGTGAATCATGTAATGCAGCACGGCCGGATGATGGGGAACGCGATCGAGAAGGGGCTCGAGAATGGCCGCCGCCGCGACCTGCCGGCGCGGGTCTCCCGCGTCTCTGGCCATCGTGCCGAGAATGGCCAGCGCGTGGAACGCCTGCGCCTCGATGTCGTCGGCATGCCTCGCCGCGAGCCCGCCCAACGCCTTCTCGTAGGCGAGATCCCGAGCGCGCTTGTCGCCGTCCCCGCCATAGAGCGCGTCGAGCGTCGCCAGCCACTCCCGCTCGCGGGCGTTGCCCGTGCCCGGCGGGAGCGCCGCCAGGACTGCACGCGCTCCCTCGCGGTCCTGCTCCATCCAGATCGGATGGTTGTGAGTCATGGCCTCGCCCCAGTAAGCCATCGCGAACGCGGGCTCGAGCTCACGCGCAGCCTTGAAAGACCGCGCCGCCTCCTCGTACCAGAAACTGTGCAACGCGGCTACGCCGCGTTCGAAGAGTGCCTGGGCCTGGGGATTGGCAGCGCTGGTGGGAAAGGCGAGTGAGCCGAGGTCTCCAGCGGCTGCGGAGACCGAGACCAGGAGCGACAGGAGCAGCAGAAGGCGGTGCATGCGCGAAATATACCGCGCCGCCTCGATTGCTACTCTTCGTCGCCGCCCGCAACCGCGACGAACAATATGAGAAAGACTGCGAGGAAACCGATGCCTGCCATGGACTGCTCCTTGCGCGGGACTTCGTCGCGCTCTTCACGAATACGTTGGAGAGGGCGTTTTGGGTTTGGGTTTCTGTTGGATTCTTTCGATCGCGCTGCGCCGTGACCCTCGAAAGTACGAGCAGGGCACTTACGCGGCGCTTACGGGCTGGCGCTGGAGGCGGTTTTCCGCCGCACAGATGGGCTGGGTTGCCGGTTGTCTGGGTCGCAGCGCGAGGGACCGCTCCGGCGACGATGATGGGGACCCCACGCCGCGTCAAGGCATCGAAGGGCGGCGGCATTCGCCGGCCGGGCGCTACTCGCTATTGCCGACTTTCACGTCGTCGCCGACGACATCGTTCACATACAGCATCTTGGTCGCGACCATGATCACGGCGAGCAGGGGCTCGGCGATGAGCATCCCGATGACGCCGAAAACCATCCCCAGCGAGGCGACGCCGACGATGGTCAATACCGGAGGAATGTCCAGGCGTTTTTCGAGGAGCAGCGGCGTAATCACGTTCCCCTCCAGCTGCTGCATCACCAGATAGAGGATGAGCACGTACATCCCTTTTTGCGGCGAGTCGAGAAGCGCGACGCCGATGGCGGGAACCGCACTCGCGACGGGGCCGAAGAACGGCACGAACTCCAGCAGACCGGCCAGCACCCCCAGCGCCGCCGCCCCTTTCACTTTCAGCAGCGCCAGCGCGATCCCGGTGATGGCGCCGATGACGACCATCGCGATGAGGCGGGCCACGAGCCACTGCCGAAGCGTGACTGCGAGAGTCTGGAGCACCTCGTCAGCACGCTTCCGGTGCGCATGCGGCACCAGGTGCACGATTCCTGCGCGATACAGGTCCGGCTGCGCGCCGACGTACATCGCGATGAAAATGACGAGTACGAAACCGCCGAGAGCTCCGAAGAACGAGGATACGATCGGGAACAGGAACCTCGCTGAGCCCTGCGCTTCTCTTCCCAACTGGCCACTCAGTCCGGCCTGCTCCTTCTTTTCCTTCGTCTGCTCATCTTTCGGCGCTGATTTCTGCTGGGGGCTCTGTGGGGTCCCGGCCTGATTCGGCGCCTGTTTCTCCGGCTCGGGCGCAGGCACGAAGGCTTTGGCAGGACTCCGCTGCAGCCACTTCTCCACGTTGTCGATCAGCTTCGGCAACTCTGAGGAAAGCTGGCGCGACTGATCCTGCACCGATGGCGCGAGCATCGCGCCGAGACCGACCAGAAGACCAAGACTGGTGAGAACGACCAGCGGCGCACCCAAGGCCCGGCGGATCCGAAACCGTTCGAGGAAATCAGCCGCGCGAGCGACAGCGAGGCCGAGGAGGACGCCCAGAAACGTCACGATGAAGATCGCGTGCGCGATCCAGAGGAACCGAAGCGCGATCAGCAGGCCAAAGACGATCGCTGCGACCCGCAACGCCGTACCGGAGGACACGGACCTCGTTTCCACGCCCGGCGAACGAAGCAGATGTCACGCCAGAAATCGCTGACAGTGCGGAGCGAGGCTGCCTGCTCGACGGCAACGGCGCATCCTGGCGGAATCTGGTCTCGGTTCTCGGTCTTCGGTGGTCATGGGCCTCTTCGCCCGAGATGCACTCGCGTGAGCTAGGGATTCTCGGCGCGAGAACGCTCGGACAACTGACAACCGACCACTCGTTCAGGGCGAGAACCGCGAAAGAACAACCGACCGAAGACGCCACATGCGCCAATGCGCGTCACGGTCTGCGGGAGAGCACTCCGTCCATGGTCAGGTAGAGAGTCCCCAGCTGTTCCTTCACTGCAGGGTCGGCAGCTGCCAGCATCGCCATCACTGGATCGCGCTGCTCCGCGTAGCGCTGGAGCGCAACGAGCGTGCGCGGCTCGTCGGTGAAGGCTTCGGTCTGCGCGATTGCGGCGCACTCCCCGAAGAACTGCCGCGCTGCCTCGGCTGCGCTGGCGTAATTGTTCCGCTGCGCTTCGTGGCTGGCGACGCCGAGGCGGCGATGAGCAGTCGACAGACGAAACTGCAGCCCGGTGGTCTTCAACTCCTCGCGAAGAGCACGTGTTTGGAGCCATTGCGGGACGAAACCACCTGCGAAGGCGGCAGCGAGGAGAAACAGGACGAGCAGTGATCGGCCGGCGGAGCCGCGGCGGGGCGCGGGTGAAGTGGACGCTGGTTGCATCTCGTCATGGTAGCGAAGGTTCAGACGAGATCGTATACGGCGCGCGCGAGGGTTGCCGGATCGACCGGCTTTTTGAGATAGGCGTCGAACCCGCTGCTCAGGGCTCGCTCGCGATCCTCGGGGCGGCCGAACGCAGTCAGCGCAAGCACTGGTACTGAAGAGCCGGTCGCGCGCAGCTGGCGCACGAAGTCGAATCCGTCCTCGCCGGGCATGGCGATGTCGCACACGATCGCGTCAGGAGTTCGTTCCGCGATGCGCTGGTGAGCGGCTTGCGCCGACTCCGCGGTCACGACCACGGCGTTGCATCTCCGCAAGATGGCTGCGATCACGTCTCGGGTCATCGCGTCGTCGTCGATCACGAGCACCAACCGTTCGGCGAGCGAGGATAGCGCTTCGCCGTGCCACGCGGAAGTCGCTCTGCCGCTGCTGCCGCCCGGCATCGACGGAAGCTCCACGCGGAAGGTCGCTCCCCGCCCCACCCCTTCGCTCTCCGCGACGATCGTGCCGCCATGCAGCTCCACGAGGTAGTGAACGATCGCGAGGCCCAGGCCGATGCCGCCATGGGCTCGGGTAGTCGAGCTGTCCTGCTGCCGGAACCGATCGAACACGTGGGGCAGAAACTTCGGGTCGATGCCGATCCCGGTGTCGCTCACCGTGAGGGACACCTTCTCGCCGGAGGGCGCGATGACCACGCGAATCGTCCCGCCGCGGCCGCTGAACTTCGTCGCGTTCGTGAGGAGATTTCCGACGATCTGCTGCAGCCGGTTGCCGTCCCCGAGAACGAGTGGGAGCTGTGGCGCATAGCTGGTGAGGATCTCGATGCCCTTCGACGCTGCGACCGGACGCGCCGCCGTCAGCGCCGCCTCGGTCACAGTGCGGAGGTCGGCCGGCTCGCGTCCGACGCTCATCTTTCCGGCCATGATCCGCGACATGTCCAGAATGTCTTCGATGAGCTGCATCTGAACGGTGGCGCTCTTCTCGATCGCTTCGACTGCTTCTCCACTCTCTGCCGGTGTGAGGCCCATCCTGAGCATGCGTGCCCAGCCGAGAACCGCGGTCATTGGCGTGCGCAGCTCGTGGGAGAGGGTGGCGAGAAAGTCGTCCTTGGCCTGGTTAGCGGCGTTCGCCGCGCTGTAGAGTCGCGAGTTCTCGATGGCCACGCCTGCCCGGCGTGCGAGCTCCTCGGCGAAGGTCACATCCGCTTCGTTATAGCGCCGGCGCGAGTCGGCCATCACGTAGGTGACGGCGCCGAGCACGCGTCCGCGTCCGTGCAGCGGCGTGATGATGTACGACATCAGGCCGAGCTCGTTCATGATCGCGAGATGTTCGTCATCGTGGGCGGCCGCGACGAGAACTTCCGGCGGAATGTCGGCCATCCATTCGGTGTGTCCGGTGCGGATCACGCGAGCGACGCCGTCGGTCCCGGGGTCCGGCGGATAGCGCCTGTGCAGATCATGGGCGAGCTCGATCTTGGCCGGGTCCACGTGCGCCACGGCCAGGCGGCGGGAGGTCCCGTCCTCATCGACGACGTCAATCGCGCACCAGTCCGCGACTTTCGGCACAGCGAGTTGGGCGACGGTGGTCAGCGTGGTCTCGTAGTCGAGCGACGACCCCAGGAGGGCGCTGGCCTCGGCCAGGAATCGCAGGTTCTCGACCGCCACCGTTTCATCGTGAATGTCCGTCACGGTGCCGACCCACTCCACGACCGTTCCATCGCCGCGAAGAACGGGAACAGCGCGGGACTCGACCCAGCGATAGGAGTCGTCGGCGCCGAGAAGGCGGTGTTGCGCGCGATACGGCTCCCGCGTGTCCACCGCGTCCGTCCACGCCGCCGCGATCGCATCGAAGTCATCGGGATGGATGCTGTTCTCCCACGAACCGCCGCGAAGCTCCTCCGCGGTCTGACCGGTCATCTCGCGCCACGTCGCAGACTCCTCGATGAGCTTCCCCTGCGGGTCCGCGACCCAGATTCCCTGGCGTGGTGAGGCCAGGGCCAGCGATTTGTAGCGCGACTCGCTACGCGACAGCGCGTCGTAGAGGCGGGCGTTGTCCATGGCCACCGCCGCCTGCGCGGCGAGCGCTTCGACGACCTGCTCCTCGTTCTGCGTGAAGACCCCGACGTCGCTGTGACCGAAGAAAAGACCGCCCAGCACCTGGCCCGTTCTCGAGATCACCGGTACAGCGAGGTAGCTCACGACCGGCAGGTGGCCTGCGGGCATCCCGTGGTGGGGGGCGTTGCGTCCGTAGCGCGGGTCATCCCGGATGTCGTCGCTGCGCACGATCCCGCTGCCGCTGAACGTGGGCTCGAACACGGCCGTGTTGCGCGGCATCGGGAAGTTCGAGAATGCTTCGCGAGGGACGCCGGAGATCGTGAAGAGCGTGTACGACTCGCCCGCCTCGTTGATGAGGTTGTAGAAGAACGCGCCGAACTGCGCGTTTGTGAGCTCCGTGGCGGCGTCCGTCACGTGCTGAACGAGACGATGAACGTCGAGCTCCGCCGAGACGATCCGCGCGGCCTCCGCGAGCCGGCCCGACATTCGTGGGGCAAGCGCGGCCGACACAATGTCCGCGAGCACGCGCGCGAGGTGCCGCTCCCCGGCTTCGATCTCGCGAGGCTCCCGAAAGTAGCAGGTGAGCGTTGCGGAGGTCTCGACTCCAAGTTGAAGTGGCAGCACGTAGATCGCGCGGATCTGCTCCGTTTCATAGAACGCTCTTCGCTCGGCCACCTGCGGCCACGCGAAGACATCGGGAACTTCGAACGGTCCGTCAAGCATCACCTTAGGCGTGTCGCCATCGCGGATGACGTGGCTGACGTAGTCGCGAGAGAGGCCGGCGCTGGCGAGAATGCGCCACTCCTGGCTACGCGAATCGCGGCGCCAGATGGCATAGGCGTCGGCGGGAAGGATGTCCGGCATGCCCTCGAGGACTACGTTCAGCATCTCTCGCGTGGGTCGCGATCCGCGCAGAAGCTCTGAGATCCTGGAGAGAGCGTCGAGACGGTCCATGGGAGAGGTACGTTACCGCAACGTGGACGCCGCCGGAAGGGCGACACTACGAGGCGCGACGAAGTCGATATAATCACGCCGCTTTGCGCGACCTCAAAGTCTTCGCCGGTCGATCTCATCCTTCCCTGACTGAGGAGATTTGTGCGCATCTCGGCGTCGAGCCCGGGCATGTGACGCTCTACAGCTTCTCGGACGGCGAGCACTACGTCCAGATCGACGAGAACGTGCGGGGCGCGGACGTCTTCATCATCCAGCCGACCTGCCCTCCATCAGTAAACGATCACCTGATGGAGCTGCTGATCATGCTCGACGCGTTCAAACGCTCGTCTGCGCAGCGGATCACGGCGGTCCTGCCGTATTACGGCTACGCGCGCCAGGACCGCAAGGACAAGCCACGGGTGCCGATCACCGCCAAGCTGGCGGCGGACTTGATCGGCGCCGCAGGCGCAGATCGCGTGCTGACCCTCGACCTGC
>JANMSA010000992.1:0-3234 GCA_031388865.1 Acidobacteriota bacterium
GCTGCTGCGCGTTGTTGAGGAGGAACGAGTAGTCGGACGCATACGGGTTCGTCGCCGTGGACGGCTGTCCGGCGGTGGACGGATCGAAGATCTTCGTCGTCGGCTGCGGGGCTATTGAGGCAATGGCCGCCGACGCGTGACACGTGAGACACGTGAGGTTCTGCACGTAAGTCTCGAGCGTCGTGTTCGTCACCGGCTCCTGATTGATCCCTGGAGAAAGGGAGGCGGCCACCAGCGGAGTCCTGGCGCCCGGCTGCACGGTCGTGTTCTGGTTCGACCACAGCGTGTTCACCAGTTCGTAGTTGAGAAACACCGAGTCGGCGTTCTGCGCAGCGATCTGTGCCCACGCGTACTGATTGAGGCCACGAACATCATTGTTCGCCCGCGTGGGAGTCGGTGTTTGACGCACCACCTGCATCGGCCACTCGTACTTGTTGTTCGCGGGGCCGCCGCCGTTCACCGTAGCCGGGTTCGCATTCGCAACGCATTTGTACGGGTCGGTCGCAGGGTTGCAGCCCGGGTTGTAATACGTGTACTTCGGCGCCAGCTGTTTCGCGGAGACCTGCGTTCGATCCGGGCAGTTGTCCTTGTGCTCGAACGTGGCCCAGATGAACTGCTGGCCGAGGGCGGTCTTGTGGATGATGTGCAGCCCGACCAGGCCGACGACGACGCTCTTCGGGCCCTGGCCGGGATAATTCACGATCGCTCTGGACGTCTTGTAACGTGGCCAGTCCGCGGAGTCTGGCAGTTCCAGCCACGCAGCCTTCGTTTCGATGGAGCCGAGCGGTCCGTACGCCGCGCTGCTGCTGGTGCCGTCGGGCAGGCTGATTCCGATCGGCAGCACTGCCGTCGCGGGCGTCGTTGCGACGGGCGTCTGCACGAACTGCCATTGCACGGCGGCGTCGTAAAGCTTGTTCTTCCAGATGTAGTTGTACTCGTCCTCGTTCATGCGCCGCTCGTACAGGGTGAGAAGGCCGCTCTGCGCGGTGAGCCAGGGATGGCCGGGGGACGCCTGCCCGATGTCGCTGAGGTCGAGCACCGGCTCCGGATCGAACTCCGACTTCATCCCGCCCAGCACCTTCACGCTCGCACCACGGCCTCCCGGCCAGGCGTTCCAGGGACCCGGGTCCTGTGCATTGGCGAGAAACACCTCGTCCGATTCCTTGTAGGTCTCCCACACCGCCGCGCGCGTGTCGTTCGGCTCACCGAACTGCACAGGGGTCACGCTGGTGTCCGGCTGGCCGCGCATCGAGGAAGACGCGACCCAGCTGAGGGAGATGAACTCCTGCCACGCGAAACAGTTCGCGTCGGCCTGCCGCGTCAGCGCGAAATCCTTCGGCGTGACATACGCGCTCGCGCCCGCCTTCATGAGAAACGGAGGCGCGAGGCAGTTGCTCGTCGAGCCGGATGGCATCGCTGCCGGCTGCGAAGCCGGCTGCACGTCCGCGCTCGGCGAGGCAGCCGGTGTGACCGCGGCAGGAATGTCCGCGGGCGGCGGACCGGAGGTTTGACAGCGAAGCAGCAGCGTGAGGAGGAGAGCGGAGAACGCGACGACGCCTTTCGTGGTTTTCATGAATGTTCTCCTCTTCACGTGGTGGCCACCGGGCCGACGACGAGGAATGCGGGAGCGGGAATGACGCTGGTGGAGAAGACCTGGCCAGCCGGCACGATGACCACGCCACGCACTCCCGCGGGCGAGTCCATAGCAACGCTCACCTCCAGCCTCAGTAACTGGCACTGACTGGGGTACGTGTTGCCGGGGACGGCATAGAAGATGTTGGGGTTGTACGCGGTGACCTGCGTCGTGACGCTCGTATCGGGCTGGCCGTTCGGGAGAGTGAACACGACAGAAGGCCACTGCGACTGCAAGAGACTCGTGGGACCCGCCGGCGCAGAGTATGTGAGCGCAAGCGCCGCGCCCTGCGCGCCGGGAGGGACGGTCGGCGGGATGATGCTGCTGTTGCTCGCCAGCACCATCTGCACGCCCGCCGGGGTGTTCACGATCGTGCCGTAATACGCGTCCCACAGATCCGCATACATGATCTGCAGAGGTGCGGCCTGCGTCACCACGGCCGGCGTAGTGACGCAGCCCAGCGCCGGTGTCGCATTGACGGGTGGGATGGGACGGCCGAACAGCGCGATCTCGATCGTCGACGCGACCTGAGAGCCGTACTGGATCGGCTGACCGGCAAGCTTGATGTCGGAGACCGTGAAGGAGACTCCCGCCGTGATCCACGCCTGTGGGATCTGAAAGGCCGCGTGGAGGATAAACGACCCGGGGAACGGCGTGTTGGTGATCGGATCGATGACGGTTTCGAACCCGCGAATGATCTGCCAGCAGTCCGCCGCCGTCGCGCCCGCGGGCAGGTTTGGATCGGCCGGCAGGTCGTATTGCGCGAAGGCCGGCATCTGGATGTAGAGCCCCGGAGGATCGGCCAGAGAGATGTTGAAGCCGGCTCCCACTGCGAGATTGATCGTCTGCCCGAGGTGAGGGTCGCTGTTGCGGAAGTTCTGGCCGTACTGGGAGCAGCAGATCAGTGCCTGCGGGTCCGTGTTGCCCTGCGTGCGTTGCACAGTCGCGGCGGCGCCGATCCCGAACTCCGTCTGCAACGTGTTCGGCGTGGCGGTGAGGTGCATCGCACCGCCGGTGGCGTCCGGCGTCCCACGCGTCGCGATCGTTCCGTTGTTCCACTTGTTGAGCGGGTTGTACCCCGGCCTGCCCGTCTGGGGATCGATCACCGGCGCACCTGTGGAAGGGTCGGTGAGTTGCAGGTCCGCCACCGTCACGGTCACCCAGTTGCTCTGCGGCGCGCCCGCGTTCAACGCGGCGGTGTAGACATCGGCCACCTTCTGGGGGCTGATGCGCCAGAGGGTCTGATAGTAGTCGGGATTCTCGCAGCTGAAGTCGATCCGGGTGATGTTGTTCGCGGCGTCCCGGACGACGCTGAACTCACAGTACTCATCCAGCCAGCCGCGCGGCCCGTACGGTCCGAAGGGCTGTAACGTACCGCCCCAGTCGGGTTGAGGACAGCGCGTCGCCGGAATGGGATAGTTGGCGAGCTCTCCTGAATCCACCAGCTGATCGATGACGTCCGGCGTCAGGTTGTAAGGATTGGGCGGGACCTGATTCTGGCCAAGGTACTGAACGAGCCTGTTGGGGAAACAGATCCACGCCACATCGACGGTCGCGGATCCCGCCGGGATCGGCGTTCGCATCGGGTCATACCAGCCGGT
>JANMSA010000997.1:0-16691 GCA_031388865.1 Acidobacteriota bacterium
CGGCGACGTGGAGCGAATTCGCGAGATATGCAAACAGCGCAACGTGCTCCTCATCGAAGATGTGGCCCAGGCCAACGGCGCGACCTTCCGCGGCAAGCCGCTCGGATCCTTCGGCGACCTGTCGATGTTCAGCTTCCAGTACAACAAGAACATCACCTGCGGCGAAGGCGGTCTGGTCACCACCGACGACGACGCACTCTTCAACCGCGCCTGGGCATACCACGATCTCGGCTACGGCCGGAATGAAGCGGGGCGGCTCGAGCCGTTCGGGGCGGTGCAGAGCTGGGGCTTCGGCGTGCGCATGAGCGAGGTCTCGGCGGCGGTGCTCTATGGACAGGTGCAGAAGCTGGATCGAATCGTCGGGGCGATGCGGACCCGCAATCGCCAGTTGTACGCCGGTCTCGGCCAGATCGCGGGCGTGACGACGCGCCGCCTGCCCGATCCTGAGGGGGACAGCGGCCCGTTCGTCATCATCACGTTTCCCGATGCCGACATCACCAAGGAGATGGTCAAGAGAACGCGCGCTGCGGGGGTGCGGCCCGGGCCTTGGGGCTTCGGCAACATTCGCGTGTCCGACTTCTACTTTCACATTTATCACCACAATGTGTCGTTGGTTCAGAGGCGCGGTTTGAACTCGTCGGGCCATCCGTGGACCGACGCGCGGAATGCCTTCGCAACGGACATCAGCTATGAAGCCGGAGCGCTGCCGCGACTCGATGATCTCGCCGAGCGCAGCGTACTGATCCCCGTGGCGCCGGTGCTGACGCCGGAAACGTGCGAACGGATCATCGAGATCTATCACGACACCGCTGTGAAACTGGGACTGGGTTGACGCCCTGAACCCGGATGACAACGACGACGCAGTCTATTCGCAGGAGTAGCGTATGAATCTCCAGTTCGATCTGAAATACGCATGGCGTCTGTTGACGCGTTCGTGGGGCTACTCGCTCATGTGCGCGGCCGTGGTCGCGCTCAGTGTGGGGCTGGCGGTCTGGACCTATTCACTGACGTATGCCCAACTATTGAAGCCGCTGGCCTTTCCCGGGTCCGAGCGGTGGTACAGCGTGCAGATCGCCGCAAAGGCCGGTGCCACGTCGCGGCCGAGCGTCGACGCGTATACGTACCAGGAGCTCCGCAAGAACCAGCGCACGGCCGATCACCTCGGCGCCTTCGCGCATCGCACCGTCATTCTCAGTGAAGGACAGGCGAGCAGGAGTCTGCGTGCGGCGGCCATCAGTCCGCGGCTGTTCGCTGCCATGCAGGCAGCGCCGGCCCTCGGCCGGGTCTTCCAGGAGACGGACGGGCGGAACGACGGGGGCGCGGTGGCCATCCTCAGTCACGCCACCTGGCAGAACTATTTCGCGGCGGATCCGGGGATCGTCGGCAAAAGCGCGCGCATCGACTCCGCCCCGGTCCAGATCATCGGAGTCATGCCGAAAGAGTTCTTCGCCTTTCAGGATTTCGAGCTCTGGACGCCGCTCCAGCTCACGAATCTGGCGCGGCCGCAGGACTCGACCATGACGCTGTCTCCGTTCATCGTCCTGCAGCAGAACCAGGACATCAGCGGTGTTCTCAGCGAGATGAACGCGGTCGCGGAGCGCGTCAACGGCGACTACCCCGCCCTCTTTGACGGGAAGCGGCATGCTGCGCTCGTACCGGCGCATCGGATGTTCACGCACGGCATCAAGCCGATCGTGACCATGCTCGGCTTCATGTCCACCGCGGTTCTGCTGCTCGGCTGCGTGAATATCAGCATGGTGTTTCTGGCGCGTCTGCTGGAGCGCAGCCGCGAGCTGGCACTGCGGACGGCGCTCGGCTCGTCACGCGCACGACTGATGCGGCAATGCCTGCTCGAGACCGCGCTGATCGTGGTGATCGGTCTGTTCATGGGGTATGGCCTGGCGGCGTTTGGCGTGCGATGGACGCAGGGACTCGACCAGTTTTCGTCGCGCATCCTCGCCACCGGCCGCGAGCCTGCCGCGCTCTCATTGAGGCCCATCGACTTCTTCGCCGCGCTCATTTGCGCCGTGGTGGTCTGGCTGCTCAGCACTTTGATTCCGGCTTGGCGCATCGCCCGGCAGGATGCGTCCGTCGCTCTGGCCGGCAGCGGCAAGGGAGCGGCCGTCCGCACCAGCAACAAGAGCGTCAAGCTGCTGGTTGGCGTACAGGTGGTGATCTCGTGTCTGGTGCTGGTGATCTGTGTGAATGTCGTGTTGTCGGTGAACAAGGAAGTCAACAAGGCCAAGGGCGTGAACACCGCCGGGATCATGGTCTCGACGTACCCGACCGTCTTCAGCGATCGGCATGCCGGGCCGGAGCAGCGCTTGCGCTATTGGGAGAACCTTTCCGCCGCCATTGAGAGCCGGATCCCCCGTTCGGCGGTAGCCTTCACCACTGCCGTTCCCACCAGGCCCTCCCGCGTTCCGGCCTCGATCGAGGCGCGCGAGGGGTCCGAGAAAGAGGGGACGCTGACGTTGCCTGTGGCGGTGGTGTCCGACGGCTACTTCAACCTTTTTGGCATGACGCTCCGCAGCGGGCGGGTGTTCGACAGCACGGACGGCAGCAGTTCGATGAGGGTAGCGATCGTCGACGAGAGGCTGGCCGCGCGCTACTGGCCGGACGGCAACGCGATCGGCAAACGGGTTCGCCTCAATGCCGACGAGGGCGGGCCGTGGCTCACGATCGTAGGGGTGATGTCGGGAGTTGCGGCGCGCCCCTATCGCACCGACGAATTCGGCGTCCTTTATCAGCCGTTGCGCCAGGCCGTTCCGTCGGAATTCCAGGTGCTCGTGAAACTGCCGAACAGCGCCACGGTCGACAACGTCACCGCATTGCGCGCCGCTGCATTTGCCGTCGATCGCGATCTGCCGTTGCACAACCTGCAGATCCTCGATGACTACCTGGCCGCGTTGAACCTGGAGAGCAAGTCGCTGATCCCGGTGGTCGTGGTGGTGGCCTTCATCACGTCGTTGCTGGCTGCCTCCGGCCTCTTCGGCTTGATCAGCCGGTCGGTGGCCCAGCGCACCCAGGAAGTCGGGATCCGCCGCGCCCTCGGCGCCACAGCATGGCGCGCCACCGCGATGTTTACGCGCCAGGGGATGGTCTACCTGGGAGTGGGCGTCGTGGGCATTGTGCTGGGCATCATGGTCATGACCGGCATCAGCGCCATGATCACGAATATCTTCGACTTTGTCGTGATCGCCACGGCCGCAGTCGTTCTGCTCATGGCCGCTGTCATTTTCTCTGCCTCGTATCTGCCGACACGCCGTGCGGTGGCCATGGAACCGGGCGACGCGTTGCGTTACGAGTAGCCATCTTCATCACACTCAGGAGCCAATGAATGACCGCTCAACCGCTCATCGATCTGCAGGGCATCAAAAAGGTTTTCTACACGGAAGAAATGGAAACCACGGCGCTGGACGATATTCACCTCAAGGTCGAGGGGGGTGAATATGTCTCGATCAGCGGCCCCTCCGGCTGCGGGAAATCGACGCTGCTGTCGATATTGGGACTGCTCAACTCGGCCAGCGCCGGCAAGTACTATCTCAATGGCGCGGAAGTGATCGGTCTTTCGCCCACCGAGCAGGCCCGTGTCCGTAATCGCGACATCGGCTTCATCTTCCAGGCCTTCAATCTCATCTCCGACATGAGCACGTTCGAGAACGTCGAGCTGCCGCTGACCTTCCGCAAAGACCTGTCGCGCAAGCAGCGGCAAGACATGGTGCTCTCCGCGCTGGAGCAGGTGAACATCGCCGAGCGCCAGAAGCACTACCCGGCACAGATGTCGGGCGGTCAGCAGCAGCGCGTGGCCATTGCCCGCGCTCTGGTCGGCCAGCCGAAGGTGCTCCTCGCCGACGAGCCGACCGGGAACCTCGATTCGAAGAACGCGCAGCTGGTGATGGACCTGCTCGACGAATTGCACCGGCAGGGCAGCACGATCGTGATGGTTACACACGATCCGCGCTTCGCCGAGCGGGCCGACCGCGTGGTGTCGCTGCTCGACGGCACGGTCATCGAAGACCGGAGCCTGCGCGAGGCCGGGTACAAAGCCACGGTCGCATAACGCGCCGGGAGCGGGTAATGAGTAAGACCGACATTCTCGATCTCATCGCGCAGCACAGCCGGGACATCCTACCCGGCCTGGACGCGCATCCATTCGTCGCCACCGATCGTCTGGTCGACCTCGGTGCGAACTCCATCGATCGTGCGGAAATCGCGATGCTCGTGCAGGAGTCCCTCGGCCTCACCGTCTCTCGCGTGGAGCTGTACGGGCCGAAGAACATCGGCGAGCTCGCGGATCTGTTACTGGCGAAACTCAATGCCGCGTAATCCGGTCGTGACCGGGATGGGTGTCATCTCCGCCATCGGGCAGGGAACCTCCGCATTTGCGGAGGCCCTGCTCGCGGGCGAGACGGCCTTTCGGGTGATGCAGCGGCCGGGTCGCCAACGGCAGTCCGCGTACCTCGGCGCGGAGATCACCAACATCGCGTTTCCGCCGGACCTTTCGCGGCAAACGTTGCGGGCGGCCTCGCTGTCGACGCAGGCCGCGCTGGTCGTGCTGAAGGAGGCGTGGACCGAGGCCCGGTTGTCCGAAGTCGATCCGTGGCGTATCGGGCTCATCGCCGGCGGGTCGAATGTGCAACAACGGGAACTGATTCAGGTGCAAGAAAACTATCGGGATACGCCCGCCTTTCTGCGGCCGACCTATGCGCTGTCCTTCATGGACTCCGATCTGTGTGGGTTCGCCACGGCGCACTTTGGGATCCGCGGGTTGGCTTACACCGTCGGCGGCGCATCGGCCAGCGGTCAGCTTTCGATCATTCAGGCCGCGCAGGCGGTGCTCACCAATCAGGTCGATGTCTGCATTGCATTGGGCACATTGATGGACCTGTCGCATTGGGAATGCCGCGGCCTGCGGGCCATCGGCGCGATGGGCTCTGATCGCTACGCGGACGAGCCCGCGCTGGCGTGTCGGCCGTTCGATCGCGATCACGACGGATTCATCTTCGGCGAGGCGTGCGGGGTGGTCGTCCTTGAGTCGCTGGAATCGAGCCAGCGCCGCGGCGTCCCGCCTCATGCGGCGTTGCGCGGCTGGGGAGTGGCGATGGACGGCAATCGAAATCCTGATCCCTCGCTGGAGGGAGAAACGCGCGCGATTCAGAACGCGCTGCAGGCATCGGAGTGGAGGCCGCAGCAGGTCGACTACGTCAATCCGCACGGCACCGGCTCGATCGTCGGCGACGAGACGGAACTGCAGGCGTTGCGTGCGTGCGGCCTGGGAGGCGCTTTTCTCAACGCCACAAAGTCACTCATAGGTCATGGTCTGAGCGCGGCCGGTACGGTGGAAGTCGTTGCCACGCTCGCACAGATGAAAGCGGGCCGGCTGCATCCGACGCGCAATCTCGACCATCCCATCGATCCCGATCTGAATTGGGTACGAGACCGGGCGGTGGAACATACGATCGACCACGCGCTGACGTTGAGCATGGGCTTCGGCGGCATCAACACTGCGCTCTGCTGGGAACGTCTGCATTAGCAATGGCCCCCTGCGCGCTGGTGCGCGCCCTGACGGTGGTGTCGTGACATACGAAACGATCAAAGTTCAATTCCAGGATTCGACCTGCTTCCTGCAGATCGACCGCCCGGAAGCCAACAACACCATTGACGACCTGCTGGTCGCCGAATGCAACGACGTGCTGGCCGCGTGTGAGGATTCGGTGACGGTGGTCGTCCTGAGCGGATCTCCGGAGGTGTTCTGCCTCGGCGCCGACTTCAAGGTCATGTCCGCTTCGTCGAATGGCAGATCCGACCCGCATGGCGGACCGGGCCCGCTGTACGATCTCTGGATGCGGTTCGCCACCGGACCCTATGTGACGATCGCGCACGTACGTGGAAAAGCGAACGCCGGCGGCATCGGATTCGTCGCGGCAAGCGACATCGTGCTCGCCGACGAGACGGCACAATTCAGTCTTTCGGAACTGCTCTTCGGCCTTTATCCCGCCTGTGTCATGCCGTTCCTCGTCCGGCGCATCGGATTCCAGAAGGCGCATTACCTCACCCTCATGACCCAGCCCATTCCGGCCAAGCAGGCGTTCGACTGGGGCCTCGCCGACGCGGTGGAGCCGCAGTGCGAGGCGCTGCTCCGCCGGCATCTGCAGCGGTTGCGGCGACTGTCGAAGACCACCATCCGCCGCTACAAGAGCTACATGAGTGGCATCGGCGTTCCCATCCGCGAACTGAAAGAGGCGGCCGTGGCCGGAAATCTCGAAGTGTTTTCGGACGCGGACAATCTGCACGCAATCACGCGTTATGTCGAGCGCGGACTGTTCCCGTGGGAGAAAGCTTAATGTCCGCCGAGACGGTGTTCATGTTCTCGGGGCAGGGCTCGCACTACTTTCAGATGGGTAGAGCGCTCTTCGACGGGAACGATACGTTCCGTGCGTGGATGCTGCGCCTCGACGAGATCGCGCGCCAGGCGCTCGGCGACTCGATTGTGGAGACGCTCTATTCGGACGGCCGATCGAAAGGAGACCCGTTCGACCGCACGCTCCTCAGCCATCCGGCCATTTTGATGGTCGAGTACGCACTGGCGCAGACGCTCATCAGCGAAGGCGTATTTCCAGACATGGTCCTGGGGGTCAGCCTCGGCTCGTTCGTGGCCGCGGCGATGGCAGGATGCCTGGGCGTGGAAGAGGCATTGACGGCCGTGATCCGCCAGGCCATGGCGATCGAGGAATCCTGCGAGCGGGGCGGGATGACGGCCATCCTCGGCAATCCGGCGCTGTTCGAGGAGGAGTTCCTGAGCGGACGCAGCGAACTGGCGGCCATCAACTTCTCGAGTCACTTCGTCGTCTCCGCGCGGCAGCAGGATCTCGGCGAGATCGAAGCGGTTCTCAAGCAGCGGAACGTCGCTTATCAGCGGCTCCCTGTCTCGTTTGCCTTTCACTCCAGGTGGATTGACGGCGCCAAAGAACCCTTTGTTGCGTTCATGCAGACCGTGCATTGCAAGCCTCCGCGTCTGCCCATCTGGTGCTGCGATCGCTCGGCGATGGTGGCGGATCTCTCCGGTGACTACTTCTGGGACGTCGTGCGTCAGCCGATGCGTTTTCGCGAAACGATTGCGCGATTGGAGGCGGAGAGGCCGCGACGATACGTCGATGCCGGCCCGGCCGGTACGCTGGCCACGTTTCTCAAGTACGGAATGCCGGCGAGCAGCCGATCGACCGCGCATGCGATTCTGACCCCCTTTGGCGCGGCCCGGATGAACACGACGGCGTTGCTCGCGACGGTTCGCCACTGAAAGACTCACTCAATCAACCACAATGCGCATCTTTTCGGTTTCCGATCTTCACATCGACTACGAGGTGAACTCGCGGTGGGTGGCGGGCCTTTCGGCCGTGGACTACCGCGACGACGTCCTGATCTTGGCGGGAGACGTGACGGATGCGCTGCCCCGGCTGGACTGGTGTCTGACCACGCTGGCCGAACGCTTCAGGAAGGTGCTCTTCGTCCCCGGCAATCACGAGCTCTGGGTGATCCGCGAAAACCGCGGCAAGAGCTCGCTGCAGAAATTCGACGAGGTTCGTGCAGTCATCGAATCGAGCGGCGCTTCGATGGAGCCGTTCCGCGAGCGCGGAGTCTCCATCGTTCCGTTGCTGGGCTGGTATGACGGCTCGTTCGGCCAGCCGACCGAAGAACTGAAAGCGATGTGGATGGATTTCCGGGCCTGCCGGTGGCCGTCCGGATACACGGAAGACGATGTGGCCGCGCTCTTCTCCGCGCTCAATGACCGGCACGTCGCGCCGGCAGGGGACAAGGTCATCACCTACTCGCATTTTCTACCGCGCATCGATCTGATGCCGCTCTACATCCCCCCCGCCGGCAGGGTTTTCTACCCGGTCCTCGGCACGACACGTCTCGACCGTCAGTTGCGAAGCCTTCGGTCGACGCTACACGTCTATGGTCATAGTCACGTGAACCGCCAGGTCGAGATCGACGGGGTCGTTTACATAAACAACGCCTTCGGCTATCCGAGCGAGACGTGGATTCGGTCGAAAGGACTGGTGTGTATTCATGAGTGCTGATCTCGCGTACGCATCGGACGATGCGCTGCTACCGCCGATTCTGCTCACACCGGACGATGTGCACGTCTGGCTGTCGGACTACGCCGCGATCGGTGACCAGCGCCTGCACGCCGCCTATCGCGAACTGCTCGATCCGGCGGAACGGGCGCAGGAGCCGCGGTTTCACTTCGAGCGCGACCGGCAGCGCTACCTGGTGACACGTGCTCTGATCCGCACCGTCCTGTCGCGTTACGCTGCCGTCGCTCCGAAGCAGTGGCTCTTCTCCGTCAATGCGTATGGGCGCCCCGAGCCGGCGAATGAGCAGGCCACGGTGACAGGATTGACCTTCAATGTCTCGCACACGCATAGCTTGATCGTGCTGGCGGTGACGAAGGGTCGCGCCGTGGGCGTCGACGTCGAGAACGTCAGCGGGCGCGAGGCGTCGATCGATGTAGCCGACCGCTATTTCGCGCCGGCGGAAGTGGCGGTTTTGCATGCCGCGCCGCGGCAGGAACAGCAACGCCGTTTCTTCGAGTACTGGACGTTCAAGGAGTCGTACATCAAAGCGCGCGGGATGGGCTTGTCCCTCCCGCTCGACAAGTTCGCGTTTCATTATCCCGATGATCGCTGCGTGGAGATCACCATCGATGGCGAGCTGAACGACGATGCCGCGCGCTGGCAGTTCTGGCAGTTTCAGCCGACCGAAGAGTATCTGGTGGCTCTCTGCGCTGAGCGGACCGGTGCACGCCCGCCGCGGGTGATCGTACGCCACGCGGTTCCGATGCTGACGGAGACGACGCTGGCGCCGCCGTTTCTGCGACGGACGTCAACAGGAGTGCAGGTCTGATGCAACAACGGTCCGCGATTCCGGATGGAGCGACGATGATCGGGTTCATTCAGGAAGTGGTCGCATTCGCCTGCGGCCGCTCGCCGCATTCGATCGACGACGCTACGACGCTGGATGCGCTTGGCATCGATGCTCCGGGCATCGGCGCCATCATTGGCGCCGCGCAGCGATGCTTCGGCGTGCTCGTGCCGTCGTCGGAGATTCGAAGTGACGTGCGCACGGTGGGCCAGCTCGCGGCAGCCGTGGGGACGTACATCCATGAGGCATTGCGAACGCAGATCCCGCTGCGGCGGGAGGGTGCCGCGAGGCCGGCGTCGCCACGATTGCTGTTCATCGGCGGCGGGTCCGTGCCGGAGTTCGAGCGCGCGGCCGCGCGACGCGGCTGGCGCGCTTCGATGTTCACGTATCACGACCCGGTCACGGCCGCCGGTCTGCGAGTGGGCACCCTCGGCGTCATCGATCACGTGCAGGCGGTTGATTGGGCGCAGCCGCTCGACGTGGTCCGTCGCATCGTCGATCTCTATGGATCGGGCGACATCGAGTGCGTCGTTCCGGACGACGAGTTCGGGCTCCTCCCTGCGGCGCTGGCAACGAACCAACTCGGAATCCCCGGCCCCTCGCTGCGAGCAGTCCGCAATACACGCGATAAGCTGCACATGCGCCGCACGCTGGAAGAGGTGGGATTGGGGCAGGTCCAATACGCCGTCTGTCACGACCTCACCGAAGCACAGGCGTTTCTCGAGCGCGTCGGCGGAGCGGTCATTCTCAAGCCGGTGACGGGAACCGGAAGCGAAGGGGTGAGCCGCGTAACCAGCAGCACAGAGCTTTCTGACGCGTTCACGGCCGCCGCGAGCGCTACCGGTTCCATGGCGATCCTCTGCGAGGAGTACATCGAAGGCCCCGAGGTCAGCCTGGAAGGCTACAGCCTCGACGGCAAGTTTGTTCCGGTGGCGCTGACGGACAAGCTCACCGACGAGCGGTTTCTGGAGATCGGACATCAGCAGCCATCTGCGCATCCGCAGAATGTCTTCGCGGCCGCGGTCGACATCGCAGATCGCGCGCTGCGCGCATTGGGGATCGAGAACGGCGTGACGCACACCGAGTTCCGCATCGCGGCACGCGGGCCTGTCCTGATCGAAACGCACACGCGTATGGGCGGGGGTCATTTGCACGTACTCACGCGCCTCTCCACCGGCGTCGATCTCGCCGACGCGGTGGTCGCCTTCAGCCTCGGGGAGACCGTCGACGCCCGCCCCGTACCACAGGGGCGCGCGGCGGCGATTCGTTACATCCTCGGCCGGCCCGGCGTGGTCCGCGGGGTCAATGTGCCGCCGCTCAAAGAGGGGGACGGCATTCACGCCGTGTTGGGACCGCCGCTGGGAAAAGTGGTGACCGGACGCGGGTCGTCGCGCGAGCGGCTCGGTCACGTCATCGCTACAGGCCCGACGCCGCAAGCCGCCGGGACGGCGGCCGAGGCCTTCATGGCCAGAATTCAGGTCGATTACTTCGACTAGGCGCGCGGAAGCGCGTCACCCATACATCGAACATCGAACATCGGAGAGCGGGACATGATCGCTTACGTTTTTCCTGGTCAGGGTTCTCAGAAACGCGGCATGGGACAGGAACTGTTCGACCAGGTCCGCGAATATGCCGCCGTCGAACGCGAAGTGGACGCGCTGCTGGGCTATTCGTTGCGGAAGCTCTGTCTGGAGGATCCAGACAATCGGCTGGGCGAGACGCAATACACGCAGCCGAGCCTATACGTCGTCAATGCGCTGCACTATTACAAAGCGATCGCCGGTGGTGTGCGGCCGGCGTATGTGGCGGGGCACAGCCTCGGTGAATACAACGCCCTGCTCGCGGCGGGCGTGTTTGACTTCCTGACCGGTCTGCGACTGGTGAAGAAGCGCGGCGAGCTGATGGCGCAGATTAAGAACGGCGGCATGGCCGCGGTCATCGGTCTCCGCTCGGAGGTGGTGGGCAAAGTCATCGAGGACAACGTGCTGACCACGCTCGACGTCGCGAACTTCAACACGCCCTCGCAGACCGTCGTTTCCGGTCCCGTAGACGACATCAAGCGCGGCGGTCCGATTTTCGAGCAGGCCGGAGCGCAGATGTACATTCCGCTGCAGGTCAGCGCGCCGTTCCACTCGCGCTACATGGTCGATGCCGCCAAGGCCTTCGCTGACTTTCTGGCGCCCATGTCGTTCGCGGCGCCTCGCATTCCGGTCGTGGCCAATGTGAACGCAAGGCCGTATCCCGCCGACAACGCATCAGAGTTGGTCAAGTTGCAGCTGGTGAATCAGATCACCCACTCCGTGCAATGGACGCAGAGCGTGCGCTTCCTCCTGAGCCAGGGGGCCACGCAGTTCAGCGAGATCGGCCCAGGCAACGTGCTGACGCGCATGGTGCAGCAGATCCAGAAACAACAGGACGCGTGACGAGCGTCGACGCGACTCCACGCCGATCAGGAGAAGAGCCATGACTACGACCGCTCCACGTCGCTCATTCCTCATGCAGTATCGGCCGGAGGATTTTCCACTCTATCTGCTGGGACTCGTGCTTGCCGGCGTGCTCATTGTGCCGGCGCTGCAGCACCCGCTGGCACAGGTGGTGTTTCTGGCGGCGCTCGCCTACCTGGCCGGTTTCTTCCTGGTCCGGCACGGTGCGAAGTTCGAGCCCACCGTCATCCGCGCTGCCGTCGAAGGAATGGCCAGTTACCCCGGAATGCTGCTGCGCAACTGGTGGATCGCCCGCTCCGCGATCATTCCCATCGCCATCATCTTCGTTCTGTCCGTCACAGCCGAATTCTTCCTGGGATCCGGCTTGGGCGGGACGAAGTGGCTGGAGCCGTTCCCCTGGCCCTGGGTGATCTGGACGGCGTTCCTGATCGTCACCCTGTTTCGCGTGATCATTCTGATTGCGCATCTGCTGCGCGCCCGGGTGGTTCACGACGTGCTGCAGCGCTCGACCCAGAAAAACACAATCAAGGTCTTCTCCATCCACAATCATATCCTGCAGGCCTTCGTTACGGGGATGGTGGCGCACCTCTCCGTGATCGCGCCGTGTGTGCTGTTCTTCATGTGGACCGATCCGACGAATCTGCGCGAGGCGCTGCTCATGACGGGCTTCGTCGTATGGACGGCGATTGCCCGGCCGCTGCGCAAACGCGGCATCCTGGAGAAGCCGGGCATCCTCAGCCACCGGCTGGTCTATGAGAATCACAAGATTGCGCATGGCTCGCGATTCTTCTTCGCCGTGTTCCATGGTCATCACCACGATGCCATTCCGTCGGCCCTGATCGGATCGGCCGGCGGCACGGGCTTCTTCGAAAACGTCGATCGCGCCCTGACGTGGCTCGAGCCGATGTCGAGCATTGTGGTGAAGCAATTCGGCTGGGCCTACAGCATCGCTTTCGACATGGTCGTCCATCAATACATCCCAGGCGTTTTCCCATTCGCGAAGATCACAGTCATCGGAACCGCGCATCACGTGACGCATCATTTCGGCAGCGCACTCCCGCTCGGCCTGATCTACGACGGCTATGTCGAGCCGCGTGACATGCAGAATGGCTACAACCCCGACAACGTAGTGACCCGCTGGTTCCTCGGCGAAGTGGAACGGCTGGAAGGGCTCGATCCGGAGCTCGGCCGGAAGTTTCTGTCATTGAACGATTACGCACTCACACATACGCCCGTTCCCGCTCACGACTCTGCGGCCGCTGCTGCGACCGTTCCGGCGCAGGCCTAGCGTGCGTCTCAGGGGAGAACCATCGTGCCCGAAATGACCAGCATCGCGGATGCGGAGACCATCGCCGGTCTCATCCATGAGCTCGTGGCTCTATTGACCGGGCAATCGCCTCACGCACTCGAAGGTGGTGCGGGTCTCGACGCGCTGGGCCTGAACGGCCCGCGCATCGGCGTCCTCCTGGGTGGAATCGAAGCAGGTTTCGGCGTGCCTGTACCGCTGTCGGCATTGCATGGGGACGTTCGCACCGCGGGCCAGCTCGCTCAGGCTCTGGGGACGTTCGTGCACGACGCTCTGCGCACGCGCGTGCCCGTTGCCCGTCCTGAACGGTGTTCGCCCCGACGCGTGTTGATCGTCGGCAGCGGCGCATCGAAAGAGCTGGCCGCGGCAGCGGCGCGTCGCGGCTGGCGCGCGGCGATGCTCACCCAGCAGGACTCGGCGTTGCGCGTCGGTTCGCTTGGCGTCGTCGATCACATCGAGACGGTGGACTGGGCGCTTCCGCTGGATATCGTGCGCCGCATCGTCGATCTCTACAAGGCTGGGGAGATCGAGAGCGTGGTTCCGATCGATGAATTCGGCCTCCTACCGGCGGCGCTGGCTACGACGCAGTTGGGAATCCCCGGTGCGTCCCTGCGCGCAGTCCGCAATACGCGCGACAAGCTGCACATGCGCCGCGTGCTCGAGCAGGCGGGCCTGCACCAGCTGCGTTACGCCGCGTGCCGGGACTTGGCCGAGGCGCGGGCGTTTCTGGAGAAAATCAACGGGCCGATCATTCTCAAACCGGTGTCGGGGACAGGAAGCGACGGCGTGAGTCGCGTTGCGCATGGCCAGGAGCTCGCTGCCGCGTTCGAGTTCGCTGCCGGAGCGCGCGGGTTCTCCGGCGTCTTGGGCGAGGAGTACATCGAGGGACCGGAAGTCAGCCTGGAGGGATACAGTGTCGAGGGCCGATTTGTCCCTGTGGCGCTGACCGACAAGCGCACGGACGAACACTTCGTCGAGATCGGCCATCAGCAGCCGTCCGTGCTGCCGCAACGTGTGTTCGACGAGGCGGCCGGGATTGCGGGGCGCGCGCTGGCTGCATTGGGAGTCGAGCACGGCGTCACCCACAGCGAATTCCGCATCGGCGCACGCGGGCCGGTACTGCTCGAAACGCACACGCGGATGGGAGGCGATCAGATTCACGTCCTGACGCAGCTCACCACGGGCGTCGATCTCGCGGATCTGATGGTAGCGTTCAGCATCGGCGAAGCGGTGGACGCGGCGCCTGTTCCCCAGCAGCGCGGGGCCGCGATTCGCTTCTTCAAGGGACGGCCGGGCCGGGTCAGCGGCACCCGGGTGCCGCCGGTCGATACGGCCAGCGGGATTCATTCGGTGCTCTGTCCCGCCATTGGAAAATCCGTCACCGGACGCAGCTCCTCGCCGCAACGGCTGGGGCACGTCATCGCCACGAGCCCGACGCCCGAGGCTTCCGCCATCGCCGCGGAATCGTTCATGCGGCGGATCCGCGTCGAATACTTCGAGAACGAGCCCGCAATGGAGCCGACCGGGCGTGATGCACCGGTCGAGCGCGCCAATGCGCGGCCGGCTGCACCTGCGGCCGGCTGATCTGCCGTTGCGCCCTCGCCTCACTCCGCCACATACGTTCCATCGAACCTTCCATCGCCGAGATCTGCCACGGTAAGAGGCCGTCCCATGTATCAGGAACAACTGAAAGATTTGACCGAGTCGTATCTGAGATCTCTCATTGCGGAGGTGTCGGGCTCATTGAGCGCTGATTTTGACTCCCTAACACCGTTCGGGGAGCTGGGGATCGATTCGTTTCGCATCCTGAAGATCATTAAGCGTCTAGAAAGCGATTTCGGCACGCTGCCCAAGAGCCTTCTGTTCGAGAACTTCCGGGTCAACGATCTGGCCAACTACTTCGTCAGCAAGCATGAGCCGACGTTGGCGGCGAAATTCGCGGTGCAGATCGCGCGCGGCGCGCGTGGAGGCAACGGGCATGCGCCGGCCGCGGTTTCCGCGACGTTCGAGCCGGTGCCGGTGCAGACACACGAGGCCGTGGCGGCCAAGGCACGCCCCATCCGCATTCTCGAGCGCGAGGCATTGGCCCATCCAGAGCTCGCGCCGCTCGTACAGTCGCTCTTCGATCGCTACAAGTTCGAAGGCTCCGCGTCCCGCGGGACGCGGACGATCGCCCCGAATCTCTTTATCGGCAGTTCCCGGCGGGGATATTTCAACTACGGCCGCACCGGCAACATCGTCCTCGTGTACAGCTACAGCGGCCCCCCGGAGGAGCTGCCGCTGCTTCGAGACGAGATGTTCCGCCACTGCGAGGAGAAGGGGCTGGAGTTGAATTTTCTCAGTGACGAGGACGTGCCGCCGATCTGCGGCCGGGCGTTTTCGGCGACGCCATTCGGTGCCATGCAGCGCATCGTCGGTCTGAAGGATTTTGCGCTCGACGGCGGCCCGATGCGGCGCCTGCGGTACCTGGTCTCGAAATTCCAGAAATCGGGCGCGGCGCGAACGGTTGAATATCGGGCCGGTGCCGATCCGGCCACGGACCAGGATGTGGCCCGCATCATCGAGCGGTGGTGCGAAGGGAAGACCATGGTCAACCAGCTGGTCCATGAGGTGAAGGCGGAGATTCTGGCCGGCACGCTCCCTGACGATCACCGGCTGTTCCTCACGTACCTCGACGGCGACCTGCAGAACGTCATTCTGATCACCGACCTGTCGGCCGAGATCAATGGCCATCTGATGGATCTCGAGTTCTATCCGCCCGACATGGTGCTGGGGGGGCTCGAATTTGCGATCGTCCAGATGATCGAGTTGCTGGCCGCGGAAGGCCGCGCCGTCCTGAGTCTTGGCGGCACCTATGGCTGCAAGCTGGCCGCCTCTCCGACTGCCGATCCAGAACTCGACGCGTTCCTCGACGATCTGCGCGAGCGGAAGATCTTCAACGACGAGAGCAACCTGCAGTTTAAGAACAAGTTTCGCCCGCTGACCAGACCGATCTACCTCTGTCGTCCAGTGGGCAGCGGCGACGCCGAGAACGTCATCGACATCATCATGATGATCGCCGAACCGCAGAAGATGCAGACGCCGGACGCAGAGGCGGATGCGCAGCCGCCCATGGTCGTGCTGCCGGAACCGCCTGTCGTCCGTCCGTCGATCGCCTCGTCACCCGGCGCGGCCGGTGAGCGCGCCGCCATCGATGGAGGTGACCGGTCGCGCATTCTGGCAAACAGCGGCTTCAATCCGCTCAATGTCCCGCCTGCACAAATCCATCTCGACCTCAAGACCGACTCGTGGGCGCAATTGCAGATGCCGTCGATCGACGCGCAGATGCAGCACCTGCATCGCCAGCTTCAGCAACCGGTGAGCGTGGACGACGCTTTGCGGGCGGTGTTTCCGTTCGCACATTTCGTGCTCACCCCCTCCGGTCAGGCGGCGGAGCACATCTTTTTCAAGGCCTTTCCGAACAAGGGCGTGGTTCCGCAGAACCTCTTGTTCCCCAGCACGATCGTGCATCAGATCGACAAGGGCTTCACGCCGCTGGAACTCCCGCATCGGTCACTCTTCCAGTGGAACGCGCCGGAGCTCTGGAAAGGGAACCTGGACCGGGACGCGCTGCAGGCACGGCTCGCGCACGATCCTGCTTGGATCGCCTGTGTCTGTATCGAGGTCGGCAACAACGCCGCGGGCGGCCAGGCTGTCTCCCTCGAGCATCTGCGCGATGTGAAGGCGCTCCTCGCCCCGCACGCGATCCCGCTCGTCATCGACGGGACGCGCGTGGTGGAGAACGCGCAGTTGCTCATCGAGCACGACAAGGAGTACGCGGGCAAGAGCGTATGGGCGGTGGTGCGGGACATCTTCTCGCACGCCGACGCGGTGATCGGCAGCCTGACCAAGGATTTCTGCGTCAACAAGGGCGGCATCATCGCCACGAACGACGCCGCGCTCTTTCAGCGCCTGCAGGACGTGGTGCAGGAAGAAGGCGCCGGTCTCGATCTGATCGACCGCAAACGGATCGC
>JANMSA010001025.1:0-11908 GCA_031388865.1 Acidobacteriota bacterium
CCACGGCGATCTGATCGTCGACAACGGCACGCGCGTGAGGACGAACCCGACGCCGCTTACCAGCGTCGGCTACTCGACCGTTACCGCCGCCGGCACCGACACGTTGACCGACGCCAACGCGCAGTTCAAGGCACCGGACCAGCTCCGCGGCGTCCGCGTCGTCGTCGGCTACGACCGCACGAAGAGCTGGCCGATCCTCACGAATACCAACAAGCAACTGCAGCTCGACGCCAGCGCCCAGGCTCTGGTCGCACAGGTCGGGCAGGCGATCCGCGGACTCTACCGGTTCGATTCGGTCAAGCTGCGGAACGCCCGACTCGACGTCATCGATCTCCTCGAAGTGACCACTCCGGTCGACAGGGACGCAGCGTCATCGGTTGTGGGCAACAATCAGGGCCTGCCCGTCGTGAACATGGCGCTCGTGTCGCTGCAGAGCACTCCCACCGGTGCGGCCGTCGTCGGCTCTGCTGGTGCGATCACCGATCTCGACACGCCCATCACGGCGTACGCCGCCAATACCGCATCCGGGAACGTCTTCCAGGTGTCCGTGGCCGCCGACGGCTCCTTCGCCCTTCCGGTTTCGGGCAACGCCGGAGATGCCATCACTCTCAAGGCGAAGGACGGGAACTTTTATCCGCTGGAGTCGCCTGTCAGCGCGGTGGGCTCGCTCGGCAGTGGCACTCCGGTGCCGTCGCAGATCGCGAAGAGCGCCTGGACGACCGATGCGGGCTTCTTCCCGAGAACGCTCTCGCGGGATGGGTCGCACATGGCCGTGGCCAGCTGGCAGTCGGGCAACGGCGCGAGCCCCACGCTGGTCGTTCTCAGCGTTGCCGATCCGGCGCATCCGACCGCACTGCGCACGCTCAATGCCGGCGTCAGCTCGATTCGCGACGTGGTCGTCTCGAACGGCTGGGCGTACGTGGCGGGAGATCGCTTCGCGACGATCAATCTGACCGATCCGGACGCGACGCCGACCGTGGTGGCGACGAACCAGCCCGGCGAGGAGACGGCCGTCGCCGTGACCGCCGGATACGCGTTCACCGCCGAATGGCACTGGTACAACGACTGCCGCATCAACGTCTATGAGGTGTCCACTCCGTCCGCACCCCGCTATCTCCGCACGCAGTCGATGTTGGGCGGGATGAGCTACAGCGACCTGATTCCATACGGGACCGAGTACCTCATCGGCATCAGTGGCGACAAACCGGGTGGTGTCGGGCACGACGTGACCGTGATCGACCGGCGCGACGTGGGAGCTCTGAAACGCGTCGTCAGTCTGGACATCCCCAACTTCGACGGCTGGCGTGGAACCATCGTCGGCAACAAGCTCTACGTGGTGAGCAGTGTGACGACGCAATTTGCGATCGTCGATCTCTCCAATCCCAACGCACCGACGATCGCGGGAACAGCGGCGCTGCCGGCTATCGGACTGGGCGTCACTGTCGTGGGCAGCGATGCCTTCGCCGCCGCGGCTGCCAGTGGATTAGCGAGCATCAATGTCACCAATGCATCGGCGCCGACGCTCGTCGGTACGACGGCTGTAGGCGGTACGTCATGGGATGTCGTCGCCGTGAATCCTTACCTCTACGTGGCGAACGACACCGGCCTGGCGGTTGTGCCTGCACAGCTTTCGCCTCAGGTGCACATCGCGCGGATCAGCATGGGCCTGAGCGGCACGAACGTCACCGTGACGGGTGCGCCGCAGGCGATCGTCGGCAACATGCCGGTCACCGTCGAGGTTGAGAATAAGTCGACCGGAGCGAAGATGTCCGGGATTCCGCTGCAGAGCAACGGCAGCTTCGCCGCGCAGCTTCCGGCGTCGCCCGGTGAGGTGATGACCGTGAAGGCCACCGACACGGGCGGGCGCTTCACCGGGCCGCTGGTCATCGGCACCGTGCCGTTCGGCGCGCAGTCGCAGGCGATCGTCATCGGTACGGCCCTGACTGACGCCAGCTTCATGGCGCGCGAGATCGCCACGGACGGCAATCATCTCGTCGTGGCCAGCCATCCCACTCCCACCGGTTCCGACAAGATGGTCCTGTTCGACGTCACCAGCCGCGCCAATCCCGTCCTGCGTCGCGTCGCGCTCACCGGTGCGGGCGGGGTCCGTGACGTCGTGGTACGAGACGGCTGGGCGTACGTCACTGCCGAGCGTTTCCTGACCCTCAACCTCAACGACGCCGCCGCCTCTCCGCTCTTCACGACGGACCACCCCGGCGGCGAGCTGGCCCTCGAGCTGATCGGCGGCTATGCGTTCACGTCGGAAGACTTCTGGTACAACGACACCCGGCTGCACATCTACGACGTCTCCACGCCGTCCGCGCCGCGCCACCTCCGCACACAGAGCATGGGCAGCGGGTACAGCTTCACCGACCTGACGGCTCTCGGCACCGATTACCTGATCGGCATCTCGCCCAGCAAGCCGGCGGGGATCGGTCGCGATGTCGTGGTGATGGACCGTCGCGACCTGGGCTCGCTGAAGCGGATCATCGAGTTCGACATCCCCAACTTCGACGCGTACCGCGGCAAAGTGATCGGGACCACTCTGTATGTCGCTTCCGGAAGCTCGAACGGTGTGGCCGTGGTCGACCTCTCCAATCCCGCCGCCCCGGTCGTGCGCGGAATCGTGCAGACGCCGGGATCTCCGCGCTCGATCGATGCACTCGGAGCGATCCTCGCCGTGGCCGACGGCAGTGCCGGTGCCACGTTCGTGGACATTTCTCCGGCCGGACTGCCGGTGGCTCTGGGCAACCAGCCCGTGGGCGGCTCGGCGTGGGAGTGCGCGTTCAATGGCACCACGCTGTACGTCACCAACGAGCAGGGCCTCGTCGTCATCCACGATCTCGGCACCCCGCCGCTGATCGACGCATCGCTCATCACAATCTCCAGCGATGGCGTCGGGACGGCCTCGATCGCAGGCGCTCCAGGAGCGATCCGCGGACTCCATCCGATCACGGCTGTCCTGCGCAACGCGCGGACGGGAATCGCCGGACCGCAGGTCACGGTCGCTTCCGACGGAAGCTTCACCAGCACGATCTCCGGTCTCTCGGGAGATGCGGTTCGCATCACTGCCACCGATTCCGCGGGTCGTGTGGCCGGCCCGTTGACGATCGGCCGGGTGCCGTTCGGTTCCGTCACCCGTCACATCACCATCACGCCGTCGATGAGTGACACCGGCTTCATCCCCAGGGGCGTCGCCGCTGGAGGCAACGACCTCGTGGTCTCGAGTCACGCGGGCTCCGACAAGCTCGTGCTCTTCGACGTGACCACGCCGGGGAACCCGATTTACAAACGCACTCTCGCGAGCGGTGGCGGCGGGCCACGCGATCTGAGAGTCCGCGACGGCTGGGCGTACATCGTCGCCGACCGCTTCATGACCCTCGATCTGTCCAGCCCCACGGCCAGTCCGATCGTCACGACCGATCACCCCGGCGCAGAGAGCGCGCTGGAGCTGATCGACGGCTACGCCATCACCTCCGAAGACTTCTGGTACAACGACTGCCGGATTCAGGTCTACGACGTCTCCACTCCGTCGACCCCCCGCCACATCCGCACGTATGCATTCGGCGGGGGCTACAGCTTCACAGGCCTGACCTCGATGGGGACGGATTACCTCATCGGAGTCTCGCCGAGCAAACCTTCCGGGATCGGGCGCGACGTGGTGGTCTTCGATCGCCGCGACATCCACAATCTCAAGCGGATCATCGAGTTCGACATCCCGAACTTCGACGGGTACCGGGCGACCGTGCTCGGCACGACGGTCTACGTCACCGGCGTCACCGGAGGCGTCGCGGTCGTGGATCTGTCGAATCCACTGGCCCCCGTGGTTCGGTCGACCGTCACCGCGGCTGGTGCCGCGCGCGCTATCGAGATGGCCGGCACAACGTTGGCCGTGGCCAACGGCAGCAACGGCATCAGTTTCATCGACGTGGCCTCCGCCGCGGTGCCGCAGATCCTCGGAGCGCATCCGATTCCCGGCACCGCGTGGGACGTGGCCCTCAGCCGCGGCGCGATGTACGTCGCCGGCGAGCTTGGGGTGACCGCAGTCGCGAATGTGGCGCTTCCGCCGATGCTGGAGCCGTCGCGTCTGACGATCCTGCCCGCGCTCAACCAGACCACCGTCAACGGAGCCGCGGACGCAGTGAGCGGCATCATGCCGATCGAGGTGCGGATCACGAACACCATCACCACTGCCACCTCGCCGGCGGTGACGGTCAATGCGAACGGTTCGTTCAGCGCGACGGTCGCTGCGCTGCCAGGGCAGAAGCTCAGTCTGACCGCGACGGACGCCGCGGGCCGGACGACGGTGCGCAGCCTCGGCGGCACGTACGGACTCACGAGCACCGAGGTGGCGAATGGAACCGTCGCAGCGGAAGGAAACTACCGCGCGCGCCGCATTGCCAGCGACGGCAACGCGACGATCGCCACGACCGGTTCCCCGTATGCGGCATCAATGACCCCTTCGAACAAGCTGCTGCTTTTCCGGCCGGGGGCGCCGCAGCCGGTGCAGGCCGTGACCTTCGGTGGCGGCGGCATCATGCAGGTGGAGATCAGTGGCGGTTACGCGTTCTTCACCGGCGACCGTTTCGGAACGATCAACCTCTCCAACCCGTCGCTGACGACCAACCTCCCGGCGGTGGATCCCGCCGGCGGTGAGGACGCGCTCGCCGTCATCGGGCAGTACGCGTTCACCTCGGAGAACAGCTGGTACAACGACGGCCGCCTCCACATCTACAACATCAGTAATCCGGCCGCGCCGTCTTTCCTCCGCTCTCATACCTTTGTAGGCGGTCTCAGTTATCGCAGTCTCGTGCCGCTCGGCTCGAGCTACCTGATCGTGCTGACGTATGAGAAGTCGAATGGCGTTGGGCGGGACATCCAGGTTCTCGACGTGACGAACATCAACGCCCTGGTCAAGGTCAGTGAGCTGGAAATCCCCAACTTCGACGCGGTCGATGCGGTGCTCGACGGCACGACGCTGTACATCGCCGGCGGGGACGCGGGCGTGGCCATCGTCGACATGACCAACTCTCTGGCGCCCCAGCTGAAGTCGGTCATCAACACGCCCGGGATCGCACGCGGTCTCGCCGTCACCGGGGCGAACGAGCTCGTCGTCGCGGATACGGGAGGGCCGGGCATCACGTTCATCGACGTGACCAGCAAGACCCAGCCGGTCATCACAGGGACACAACGCCTTCCGGGCAACGTGACTGATGTTCACGTGTCCGGGAAAACCATTCACGTCGGGGCTGAAAACTACTACCACGCGATCGTGCGGCCCTGATGGTCCCACTCGGAAAAAACTACCCAGTGAAAACGAAGACAACAGCAGTCCACCTCGCAGCCGGCATCGTCCTGCTGGCGGCAGCGGTCTCCTCGGCGGTCGCCCAGACGCAGTCCCCCGTCTCCTTCGGCGAGGACTTTCAGTCCTATGGCAAGAGCAAGAAGCCGAGCGGTTGGATCGATGGAAAAGTCGGTGACCTGAACGCGAAGCCGCGGGGTTATTACAAAACGCACTTCGATCCGCTGGGCGACAAGAAGGGACCCAACGTCGTCTTCGGATCGCACAAGTCGACCGGCAGCGAGGACGACGAGAAGAACGGCAAGCGCATCTGCTGGATGTCGACCTACGCCGACAAGACCTTCTCCGCGGCCGGCCGCTTCGAATTCCAGGGGCGGATGATCGAGATGCACAAGGAGGCGCGCATCGGTCTGGTCGTGCTCTCCGGCTATCCCGAAGCCGATCGTTACTACCTGATCCTCGACAAGAGGAATGCCCAGGGCAACGTGACCATGCAGCTCACCGCCTTCGGGGCTGGAACGCCAGCGGGGACGGTGGACAGCAATTTCGTCATCGAGCCGGCGAAGTGGTACCGCTTCCGAGTCAGCACGGACGATGTGGACAACGTCACCCGCATTCGCGCGCGTTTCTGGCGCGAGGGAACCCCCGAGCCGTCGACCTATCAGATCGAAGCCACCGATGCCTCGCCGAACCGTCTTCGCAACGGACGCCTGGGGATGTGGGCCGGGGGCGGGAAGGACAACGACGACGGCAAGTCAGACGACGAGAACCAGAGCCGAGGGGTCTACATCGACGACCTCACCGCGCAGTCGCCGTCGGACACCACCGCGCCGCTGATCAGCTTCTATGAATCCGGGACGAAGCTCGACCCGTCGACCACTCCCGCTTTCAATCGCGACGCGAAGATCGAGATCCGGGTCACCGATGACCTCTCGACGTTCACCTCGGAGGCCAGGCTCGACGGCACCCCCTACCTCTCGCTGACGCCGGTCACCGTGCAGGGCCCGCATACGCTGACCGTGCGTGCCGTCGACGCCCCGGGCAATGGACGCGACGCCACGCTCAACTTTCTGGTCGACAAGACTCCGCCGGTGATCAGTCTCGTTGCGAAGGGCAGTCCTCTCGTGAGCGGCACGGTCTTCAGCTCCGACGTCACGCTCTCGGCGACCATCCAGGACATCTCTGCCTTCAGCAGTACTGCGCACCTCAACGGTACCGAGGTCACGTTGCCGCTGCCCGTGGCCGAGGAGAGAAGTCACCAGATCACGGTGCAGGCCACCGATGCTGCGACCAACGCGTCGACGGCCACGGGCACGTTCACAGTCGACAAGACCGCACCGCTGATCACCATCAAGGCCAACGGCGCCGAACTGGCCTCTGGCGCCTGGTTCCGCGACAACATCACGCTCACATGGGCGGCGACCGATCTCACCCTCGATCAGGTCACGGCCACGCTGGATGGCGTGGCAATCCAGCCGGGGACGGTCGTGTCGTCGGAGGGTGTGCACACGCTCGTCGTGACCGCCAGGGATCGAGCCACTCACACCACTGCGGTGACCCGTTCCTTCGCGCTCGCCAAGAACGCTCCGGAAGTCACCCTGCTGGCGAACGGCGTGGCCTTCGAACAGGACAGCACCTACAACGCCGCCGTGCGGTTCACGGCCGTGGTCCGCGATCCAACGCCGACGACGAAGGTGTTCACCGTCGACGGTACCCCTTACACGGAAGGCGATCCGGTGACGGGCGACGGACCGCACACGGTCAAGGTCGTGGTTACCAACGCCGCGCAGCTTTCGAGCACGGTCGGCCCCTTCAACTTCGTCATCGATACCACGCCGCCGGTAATCACCATGACCGAGTCGGGGCAGCCTTTCGTGGATGGGACGAAGTTCACGCGGGACGTGCTTCCCATCGTCACCGCCACCGACGCCCTGACTTCGAATCCAACCATCGTCGTCACTCTCGACAGTACGCCCTATCCGACCAACGCTCCGGTCACCGAAGAGCAGCGAGAGCACGTCATCAGCGCGACGGCGACCGACCGCGCCGGCAACACGGCGTCGGTGGGACCGTTCCGCTTCATGCTGGACAAGACCAGGCCGGTGGTGACGATCGTCGATGCCGCAACCGGTCAGCCGTTTCCAGCGGATGCCCTTTTCAACACGCCGGTCATCGTCAGGGTGACGGTCACAGACGTCACCCACACCACGGCTGCGGCCACGCTGGATGGCACCGCGTTCAATCTGGGCTCACCGAGCGCTCAGGCGGATGGGAGTGTGGTGTATACACCCGGCGCCATCAGCGCGGAAGGGGCTCATTCCTTCTCCGTCGTGGCCACCGACGAAGTCGCGTGGAGCAACGCGCCCGTCGCCGCGGCCTTCGTCATCGACAGGACGCCGCCGGCGATCGTCTTCACCGATCCTGCCCCGAATGCGACCGTGGGCACGCTGACGATCACCGTCGGCGGACCCGCGGATGACGCCCGTTCCATCACCATCAATGGGCGGGATGCCCAGGTGAATACCGCTTCGAGGACGTTCACGATCGCGGATGTCACGCTGCTCGAGGGAAGCAACGACATCGTCGCCGTCGCGTTCGACGCGGCGGGGAATCGCGGAACGGCGACGATGGTGATCGCTCTCGACACGCGTGCCCCGGGCCTGTCGATCACGTCGCCGGCAGCCGATGCCTGTCTCGATACGACTTCCCTGAAGGTCACCGGCACCGCGTCGGATCCCCACCTCGATACCATCGAGGTTACGGTCGAATCCTCGTCGCCGGTCCTGGCGACGATCGTGGCATCCACGGGCGCGTGGAGTGCCACCGTTCCCGTCCCGGAGGAAGGGAGAAAGCGGATCACGGTTCAAGCGACCGATCAGGGCGGCCATTCGACTTCGGCCTCTCGCTTGGTGTTCATCGATCGAACGGCGCCGGTCATCGAGATCAGCAGCGACGGCACTGTGCTCACCGCGGCGGCGGTCAACCGCGCGGTGACCCTCTTCGCGCGGGCCGTCGATTCCGATCCGAACGTTTCCCTCGCCATGACGCTCGACGGTGTGGCGTATACGTCCGGGAAGGCGGTGGCGGCAGAAGGACAGCACACGCTGGCCGTTTCGGCTACGGATTGCGCCGCACACACGAGCCAGAAGTCCGTCCAGTTCACCATCGACTTCACTCCGCCGGTGATCCGGAACTTGAGCCCGGCCAACGGGGCTACGGTGGGCACACTGCCCAGTTCGATCAGCGCGGTGACGGATGCCGACGTGACCAGCGTCGACGTGACGGGTACCGCCCTTCGAGCCACTCCGGCCGCGGATGGCACATTCACCATCGCCGCCGTTCCCTTCGCAGAAGGTCTGAACCGCTTCACTCTCGTGGCCACCGATCGCGCCGGCAATCCCTCGACGCTTCAGTACGCGGTGACGGTGAAGACGGCAGCGCCGGTCGTCGAGATCCGCGAGAGCGGTGTCGAGATTCCGGCGAACGCTCTCTTCAACCGGGGAGTGACCCCGCTGTTCCGTTCCGTCGAGCCGGCCACGTTGACGGCCACACTCAACGGGGCGGCCTACGCGTCGGGCACGACCATCACCGCCGATGGCAGCCACACGCTGCGGGTGACCGCGACCGATGCTCTCGGCCACGTCGGAAGCGCAGAGGCCACCTTCACGATCGACCGGACGCCGCCCGTCGTGACCATCGCCACTCCCGTGACTGGCACCGTGCAGACCGATCAGACGGAAGTGCGAGGCAATGCCGGCGATGCGATCTCGGCAGCCGTGAACGGACAGCCGGTGACCCTCGCCGCGGATGGCAGCTTCGTCGTCCCAGCGATGGTCCTCGAAGTCGGCGTGAATGCGATTCTGGCCACGGGCCGCGATCAGGCCGGAAACACCGGACGCGCGGAAGTCATCGTCACGCGCGACGACCTCAGCGCAGGAATCCTGCTCACTTATCCGCCCGATCGCTCGCGCACCAACCGTCCTGCTACCGACGTCATTGGACGGGTGCTCTCTCCGGGCCGCGGCACCACCGTGAAGATCGGCGCTACGGCAGTTCCGGTCGACAGCACGGGCGGCTTCCGCCTCAGCGGTCATGCGCTGGTGGAAGGGGACAACACCATCACGGCCACGGCCACCGCCACGAACGGACGCCAGACGTCGGCGTCGACGCGGGTGACCGTCGACCTCACACCGCCGACGCTGACCATCCTCGAATCGAATCAGCCTCTCACCGACGGAGCCCGCTTCGCGGAGCGCGCGGTGATCACGCTCCAGGCAGCGGATGCCGCCGGAGTGGTGACTACAGACCTGACCATCGACGGCTCGCACATCGCCACTTCTGCTGCGACGATCACGACCGCGGGCGGTCACTCCATCGTGGCTCTCGCTCGTGACCTGGCGGGCAACGAAATGCGCGCCGAGCGGACGTTCTTCATCGGCGCGTCGTCCGGAACCTCGAGCGACTGCAAACTCGACGGCTTCGATCCAGCCAGCGGAGCTCTGGTCCTGTCGACCAGTGCGGCGCTGGCCGGCCGCTCCGGCGGTGCGATCGGCGTGAAGGTGAATGGCGTGAGCGCCATCGTCGCGGACGGCGCGTTCTACGCGACGGTGGAACTTCCCGTGGAGGGACCGAACACCATCAGCATCCGCTGTACCGATGCCAACGGGACACCTGCGGGTGCGCCGGCTTCGATCACGCTGCAGCGGGTCACCGGCAATCCGTCCATCTCCATCGACACGCCCGTGGAGAACTTCGCGTCGGCTCAAGAGACGGTCACCGTGACCGGCACCGTCGGTGCCGGAGTCGTGAGCGCCGATGTGAATGGTGTTGCGGCAACGATCTCCGGCACGGACGTGCAGAGCTCCCGCCCCTTTACGGTCGCGGCCGTTCGTCTGGCGCCCGGACTGAACGTCGTCGTCGCCCACGGCCGCAACGCGGCAGGACGCGTCGCCACGGCTTCGCGCCGCGGCCTATACTTGAAGGAGCTCCCGGCGATCAGCATCAGCTCGCCGTCCGCGGGGACGACGACGGGACAACCGCGCATCACCGTCAGCGGTACCTGGTCCAATCTCGATCCGGCCACCTTGGTGATCGCCAACTCCGCCGCGACTGTGCAGTTCACGCGTTCCGCCGACACGTCGGGAACCTTTGTCGCCACGGACGTGCCGCTCTCCAGTGGCGTGCAGACGCTCACGATCAACGGACGCGACCGTCTGAACCGCGCGGCCACGGCTTCCGTCTCCGTGACGCTGGTCTCCGGTGCACCGGCCATCGTCATCGCGCAGCCGGCGAATCACTCATGGTTCGCCGGAGGCACGGAGAGCGTCACCGTCAGCGGTACGTTCCAGGCCGCGAGCGGTGCAGTCGTCGACGTGAACGGAACCACCGCTGTGCTGAACGGCACGTCCTACTCCGTCGCGGTGAAGTTCTCCACGCTCGCCGGGGGAATCACGCCGATCGTCGCACGGGTGACGGAACCCTCTGGAGCGAGTGCCTCAACCAGCATCGCCGTCACGCAGCTCACTGGCGCGCCGCAGGTCGTCGAGTCCTTCCCCGCACCGAACGCGGCGGAAGTCGACGGCGGCGCCATGATCCTGGTGCTCTTCTCGCAGCCGATGAACGGCTCCACGCTGAGCGCGGCATTCCGCCTCGAGGACACAAGCGGAGCGCCGGTCTCGGGCTCACTGCACATCGACAAAGACGTGCTGACCTTCGCGCCGGCAACTCTGCTCACGCACGGCTCCACCTACACGTTGCGTGTCAGCACGGCGGCGAAGAATCTCGCCGGGACGGCGCTGGCGGCGGCTCATGCCTCGGGCTTCACCGTCGCCGGAAGCGCTCCCACCACTCCGCCGGCGCTGACGCCGATCACTTCCGCGATCTGCGGACAGTCCGTCGTCATCCAGGGGACGACGTCACCGGGCGCGCGAGTGCGTCTGGAGTCGGGCGCATTGACGTTGAACGGCGTCGCCGATTCGTCAGGAAAATTCAGCTTCACCTTCCCGATCAGCGGCCAGTCCGGCTTCGCGTTGGTGCGCGTTCGCAGCGTGGGATCCGACGGCAGCGTCTCGCCGGCCGCCGAACTGCAGATCCGCATCGACTGCAGCGGTCCTCAGGTGCTCAACGCGAGCTTCGACCGTTCCGCGAACAAGCTGACGATCCAGTTCTCGGAGCCGGTCGATGCCTCGACAGTCACGATTGGCGCCGGCAACGCAGTGCTCCTCACGCTCGCCGATGGACGCACGGTGTCCGGCACGGCCTCGGTGGCGCAGGGCGTGGCTCAGGTCACGCCGGCCGAGGATTTATCGGCGAAGACGCTCTCCCTGACGGTCACGAACGCGGTCAAAGATCTCCTCGGCAATCGTCTCGTGAGCTCCTACAGCCAGAGGTTCGAGCTCGGCGGCGAGCAGCCTTCTGCCGGCGACGGTTCGGGATTCATCTCCGGCGAGGTCTACGACGCAACGACCGGACGTCCCCTGGCCGGCGCAGGCATGACCATCGACGTCGCGGCTGCGCAACCGATCGCGACCTCGACCGACTCGCGTGGCCGCTACCTGGCCCGCATGCGCGAAGGGGCCCACACGATCCGCGCGGCGCTCAGCGGAT
>JANMSA010001026.1:0-3068 GCA_031388865.1 Acidobacteriota bacterium
TTTTCTCGCACGACAGCTCTCGATTCCTTCGGGTCTCGAGCGCACCGAGACCCGCTCCGCGATCGTCTTCAGCCATTTCGATGGCGTCCAACTGATGAAAGACGTCGAACCGGAGCGAGTACATCCAGCCTTCATCGATCAGATGATGCACCGCGGCCCAATCGTCGGGGTAGGGACCTTCAGGCATTTCTGGTGAGACCTCGTTCATCAGTCGGACGCCATCGAAGTGGCTGAAGACGATCGCGGAGCGGGTCTCAGTGCGCTCGAGACCCGAAGGAATCGAGAGCTGTCGTGCGAGAAAACCCCCGGGACCCGATGCGTCGATGAGGAAATTCGCGCGCAGCTCGAACGCGGTGCCGTTTCGGCTGCCAAGCACGCGCACGGAGTCTGATGCTACATCGGCGTTCGCTAGATCCACGCGATCGCGATAGTCCACGCCCGCGGCGACGGCCTCGCGCACGAAATGGTGATCCACGTCGGCGCGTAACCAATGCGTGTCCGAGAGCGCGTCATGCGGACTGGCCGCGACGAGGAGCCGCTCCGAGTCGAAACCGCGATTGGCGAATGGCTGACCCGGATGATGCCGGTAGAACGTGAAGCCGCGTTTCAGACCGCGGCGAATCTCCGGAAAATGTGTGAGCCAGCGCCCGTGCGTGGCGAGGTGATAACAGTCCGCCAAACCGTAACGGATCCCCAGGCGCTCCAGCGACAGGTTTGCGAGCGGGGTTGATGATTCACCGATCGCGAAGCGCGGGTGCGTGCCGCGCTCGATCAGCACGACGTCGTAGCCGAGCACCGCGAGCACGCGGGCGAGGAGCGATCCGGCGAAGCCGCTGCCGACGATGGCTACCTCACACGATTGCATCACGCTGCTCCGCAAATGGCACAAGCGATCCGCGGCTCCGCGCGGCCGGTAACGTTCAGGCGTCGAAGCCGCTCAATGCGCCTTGCCCTGCAATGCTCACACGCCGGGAGCCGCTCCGCGTCCCACAGGTCGGCGGTAACGACCGTGCGCGTGAACTGCGAACACTCGTCGAGGGCCGCCTCGAGCTGTGACAACGTGGGCGGAGCGAACTGGCCCAGTGCCTGAAGCCGTTCCATCTCTCCATTCCCACCGCGCACGGGGATGATCGATACGACCGACGCGCCGCGCTCGACCGCGTACTCAACGGTGCGCACTGTCCACGCGACTGATTCGCCGGCGTGAACGTAGGGTACGCCCAAGAGCACGAACACGCGGAGATCGATGCCGTTGTCCGAAAGAAAGCGCGCCGCCCAATCGAATCGCGCGAGGTCGAGGCGCTTGTTGAGGTGTGCGGACGCGACAGGATGAATCGTCTCGAGTCCCGCAGCGACTTCGAGCCGTCCGGGGATTGTTCGTGCGAACGCGAGCGTCCTGGGGCCGATGGTGTTGGCATGCGACTCGACGGTGACAGCAGCGAATGACGCGGCCAGCGTCGCAATCCCCAGGACGTCCTCTGACGGGACGGCTCGCCGGTCGAAGAAATTGCTCGCGTTGTAGAGCTTGAGTCGATCTGGTACCGGGCCCGCGAACGCCTGGAGAACGTTCTCCAACTGCCTGGTCAGTGCACCGGGAGGCGTTGGGCCGTCGATCGTCCATCGCCAGAGGTCGCAGAACGAGCACGTGAACGGACACTCCGCGCCGGCGAGAAAGACCGTGAGCGCCCGCTCGATCTGGGCGTCAGGCCGGCGTTCCTCATCGAGCAAAAAGCCGTGCGCCGTGTACGGATCTACCTGCATCTTCGGTGGACGCAGGCTCCGAATCCGCCGATCGACAGCCGACGCGCTCACACTACGCCAGCGTGCAGCGTCTCGAAATGACGGCGGTAACGTTCCTCTTTCTGCGGAAAGAGGCGAGCGACTTGACTGGCCGAGACCGACCCGTGCTGGAACCGGCGTTTGGGAAAGACGGGCATGTCGACTCCCAGCACCGAGCAAACGCCGCGCGAGACGATCTCCCCCTTCAACGCGTACAGTCGCTCGTGCGAACCTTCAGTCAGCTCGGCGAAGGGAATCGCCTCGGCCACCGCGATGACGGACGGACGAGTGTAGGGACTGAAGCCATCGAACCCGTATTCGTGCGCGCAGGCATAGGTTCGGACGCAGGCGCGGCTATAGCCGCCCGAGTAAGTGAGCGAATGCTTGATGGAGTCGACGCCCCAGCCTTCCTGGTAGAGCATGCGGTTGTTGACGACACTCCGGATCGTGAGCTCGGTGTTCTCCTCGATTGGATAATCCTTGAGGTTCTCATCGCCGCCATCACCGTCCACGAGCAGGCGCCAGTCTGGATAGCGCTCGCGAATGCCAGCGAGTAGCACGAGGTTCACCGCGGCGCATTCGACGTCGAGGGTTTTGTAGTCCTCGATCACGGTCACGGCGCGGAGTGGATCGAGCGCGCACGACGAGACATCGACAATCTCCCCCAGCATCTCGAGTTGTGTGCGCCTCAGAAATTCGTGCGCCTGTCGCGCGTCCTCCCCCTCACCATCCACAGAGAGAGTAAATGCTTTCAGCCGCGCGGGAGATTGGCCATCGTTCAGGAGCAGCCTGTATAGGCAGAGCAGAATCGCGCCGCTGTCGATGCCTCCGGAAAACGGAACGCCGATGGGCGCCGCGGGGTCCTGCGCGGCGAGCCACCGACGCAGCTCGCTGTAAACGGCCTCGATATACTGGCGGCCAATGAGATCCAGATCCTTGGCGAGCGCGCCGCGGGGCGGGTCGAAGAAGCGCCGATGCACGGGGTTCGGATCGGGGCATCCGACGAGGCGCAGTGTCGTCACATGATGCGCGGGCACCATTCGCGTATACGACGGATGGAATTGGTCTCCCCATCCGCGGCGCGCCAGCTCAGCGGCGATCTCGTCGATGCGCTCGGCCACGATCAGTACTGGTCCATCGGCGGTCTTCGCGAGAAAGTATCGCATCGGACGGTCGAGACTTCGCGCCAGCACGACGCGCTCACCATCCTGTGCGATGAGGGCAAAGGAGCCGTCGATGTTGAGCACAGCTCCCATGTCACTAGCGAGCAACCGGCCTCGAGCTTCAGA
>JANMSA010001030.1:0-1712 GCA_031388865.1 Acidobacteriota bacterium
GGTCGCCGGTGACGCGGGCGATGTTCTCGCGGCCGGGCTGGGCCACCGGCTGCCACACACGGGGGTGCACTTGGCCACCTCCGTTAAGAAACGTGGGGACCGCGCCCCAGGCGCGCACCGAGCCGTCGGCCATGACGGCCATCGCCGTTTTGCCATCGGCCACGATCTGCGAGACACCCTGCAGCTTCGGGATCGCCTGCGGCGTATACCGTTCGATCGCGCCCTTCAGGTCCACACCCAGGACTCCGTCTTCTCCGCGGCCCCATGCCCAGACCGTGCCGTCGTCGAGCAGCGCGAAGGACGTGTCTTCTCCGGCGGCGACCTGCACGGCCTTGGCGGGCAGCGGCACGCGCTCGGCCGGAAAGAAGCGGCGGATCGCCTTGGGCCGGCCCAGTTGCCCGGAGCGGTTCTCACCGAGCGCCACAACCGAGCCATCCGAGACGAGCACGAGCACGTGCGCCGATGCGGCGATCTCCACCACCGTGGGCGGGGTCTGTGCGTATGCCGGCGATGCCGCGCCCGCGAGGACGAGGATCAGCCTGAGCGTCAGCCATCTGTTCACGGATACCTCCGTCGTGAGCGACTACGCCACCATGACGCGCGCGCCCGTCTTCTCTGGCATCGTCAGCCAGCCTGCACTGTCTAGCATGTCTGACTGAACCGGTCGCCGCACATCGATTCGTGGGCAGTCTTTCAAAGCCAGCGATCCAGGCTCATGCCGGTTTGAGCAGACACGTCGGGCGGCAGTCGATGGTCCATCAGCGTCAAGGCGGAACGCGCACGCGCGCATGCCACGTCTGGGGCGCCTCGATCCGTCAGCCGGTTTCCTGTATACGTATGAAACTGGTGCTATGATACGTATATGCCGAAGCTGACTTTGAGCGTCGACGAAGAAGTGGTGCGCGGTGCCAAGCGCTATGCGGCGGCTCAGGGGACGTCGGTCTCGCGGCTCGTTGAACGCTATCTCGATTTACTGTCGCGGCCGTTCGATATGGGCCAGGCGCCGCCCGTGCTCCGCATGCTTCGCGGCGCTGCTCGGGACGTCCCGGTTGATGCGCACGGCAAGCATCTGGCCCGCAAGTACCGGTGAAACCGCTCCTCCTCGACCTCAACGTCATTCTCGACGTGATCCTCGATCGCCGGCCGGGCGCCGATGCTGCTGCGGCATTGTGGGCGGCCATCGAAAGCGGCCACGGACGTGGCCTTATCCCGGCGCACGGGGTCACCACCATCTTCTACCTGCTCGAGAAGGCGCGTGGCGCGGCGTTCGCGCGCGATGGGGTCGAGCGGCTCATCAGTGTCTTTGGCGTCGCGCCAGTCAATGACACGGTCGTCCGACGCGCGCTCGTCTTCGGCTGGCCCGATTTTGAAGACGCTGTGTGCGCCGCCGCCGCAGAGGCGAGTGGGTGCGAGGCGATTGTGACGCGCGATCCCGACGGGTATCCCAATCCACCGCTCCCCGTCATTGATCCAGCCGCAGCCTTGAGCTGGCTCGTGACCGAGTAAGCCGGACGAGGTTTGCCGAGGGGCCCCAGAGACGGCGGTAGAGGTGAGCCCAGCGCAGCTCTGCAGGGCTGCCGTTGAGGCAGGGCTGAAGCCCTGAGCTGCGGATTTAAGAGATGATGTGTAGCGCAGCCCGTCACAGCTGCCGGCAGCGACGCTAAAACCTGAGCAAATCGGCTGCTCTCCCTGGTGCGGTTGTTGCTTCGGCA
>JANMSA010001045.1:0-3285 GCA_031388865.1 Acidobacteriota bacterium
GAACTCCGGCAGGTTCGAGAGCGGACCGTTGCAGCGGAATTGGGGCGGTGAGTGCGGGTCGGTCACGAGGCGCACGCGCATCGCCTCGTCGCGCCAGAGGCTGCGCCAACCCTGCGCGAATCCGAGGAAGAAGCGCTGCTCGGGTGAGTAGCCGTCCACGGTGATGCGGGGTCTGCCTGCCAGTGATTTCTGATAGGCCCGCAGAGCGAGGGTGGCGCCGCCGAGATCGGCGATCGCTTCGCCAGTGACGAGCTTGCCCTGCAGCTTGAGGTCCTCGTCCACGACCCAGTCGCCGTACTGAGTGGCGATGCACTCCGCACGCGACTGGAAGTTCTTCAGGTCTGCATCCGTCCACCAGTTCCGCAGGTTTCCGGTGGCGTCGAACTTCGCGCCCTGATCGTCGAAGCCGTGCGTCATCTCGTGACCGATCACGGTGCCGATGCCGCCGTAGTTGTATGCATCGTCCGCGGCCGCGTCGTAGAAGGGAGGCTGCAGGATGCCCGCCGGGAACGTGATGTCGTTGCGGGTGGGGCTGTATCCGGCGTTGACTGTAGCCGGAGTGAAGAAGCCCCACTCGTCCGCGTCGTCCGGCCTGCCGATGCGATTCAAAGCGCGGCGGACGCGAAATGCATTCGCCGCGAAGACGTTCGCGGCGTACGAGTCGCGCACGATGTCGAGCGACGCGTAGTCGATCCACTTGTCGGGATACCCAATGCGCCGCCGGAATGCCTCGAGCTTCCCGAGCGAGGCCTGCTTCGTCTCCGGTCCCATCCAGGTGAGCGTCGGAATGTCCTCCCGGAGCGCAGCGATGAGATTCGTGATCAGCGCATCCATCTTCGCCTTCGCCTCGGGCGTGAAGGCGCGCTTCACGTACTCCTGTCCCAGCACTTCTCCGATGTTCGCGTCGGCAGCGCGGACGCAGCGCTGCCAGCGTGGCAGGATCTCTTTCTGGCCCGAAAGCGTCTGCCCGCGGAAAGCAAAGTCCTGGTTGACGAAGGCAGAGGAGAGCAGCGGTGCCGTCGCGTCCAGAAGGTTCCAGCGCAGATACGCCTTCCACGACTCCAGCGCTACTTCGTCCAACAGCCGGTTCGCTTCTCCGAAAAACTCCGGCTGGGCAACGTTCAGCGAGCGGAGCTCGGGAGCACCGAGGGCGGTGAAGAAGGCGGGGAAGCTCAGCAGCGGCGCCGCGGAGTGCAGCTCTGAGAGCGGCATGACGTGGTAGACGTTCTCGGGTTTGCGCTGATCGACGCGGGCCATCGACGCGCGGGCAAGCTGCGTTTCCAGAGCAATGACCCGCTCCGCGTCGGTCCGCGCTTTCGGGCCGGCGACGCCGGTCAGCTCGAACATTTTCGCGATGTGCTCGACGTACTGCGTGCGCGTGGTCGCAAACTTCTCATCGTCGCGCAGGTAGTAGTCCCGATCCGGAAGACCGAGCCCGCCCTGGGACACGGCGGCGATCACCATCTGGCTGTTTTTGAAGTCGTTCTGCGCGGAGAAGCGGAAGAGCGGCGCGATGCCTTTCTGCTGCTGGCGGTGGATTTCCGCGACGACGGCCGCGCGATCGCCGATCGCGGCAATGCGGTCGAGGTCGGGCTGGATCGTGGCTGTCCCTCTCGCCTCGAGCGCCGGCTCATTCATGCATGAGGTCCAGAAGTCGCCGATCTTCTGCGTAGCGCTGCCGCGTTGCGCATCCGGCGACTTCGCCGCGCTCTCCAGGATCTCGCGCAGCTTCTCGCGGTTGCGGTCGCCCACTTCTTCGAAGCGGCCGAACCTTGCATACGTCGAAGGAAGCGGGTTCGCTTTCTGCCAGCCGCCGGTGGCGTACTGGTAGAAGTCATCGCAGGGCGACACGAAACGGTCTACTTGCGTCAGCTCGAACCCATGGGCACCGAGGGTTGCCCGCGGTTTGGGAGTCTCGATCGCGGGGGGGCGCGACGGAGTGGATGCGCACGCAACCGAGAGCATGAGCAGGGGCAGAAGTTTCTTCATGGCCCGCGAATGATAGCCGCTCCGCTCCACCGCCCGTAGAGGCGCCGTCGATGGGGTCAGACCCCATCGACGGTGGTTGATGCCGAACGCGGCTCCACACAGAGTGGGAAAGCGGGACGCACGCCACGCCCATGCGACAGTGTGGGGATGTTCGGTGATCAGCCGTCGCTCCTTGCGTCATGAGTGCACTCCTCCTGCTCGGTGAAACCGTCCGCGAGGGGCGCATGCGAAAGAACCTCACGCAGGCCCGCCTGGCCAGGCTCGCAGGCGTGAGCCGCCGGCACCTCGGCGCACTGGAAAAGGGCGCGAATGTCTCTGTGAGCATCCTGCAGCGCGTCGCGCAAGTGCTGGAGCTGACCGATATCCAGATCGGCGGGATGGCCGTCCACGCGGCCCGATTTCCATCCGTCTCCGGGCCTCTCATCGGAGACGGGGTCGCTGCGGACTCGGTGCTGATGGAAACGGCCGGCGAGATCCGCCACGGCAAAGCGGTGGACGAGACCAGGAGGGAGAAGGTGTCGGTGCCCCGGTCGATCGTCGACGACGGAGAGGTTCTCTTCCGCACTCGCGGCGACGTGCTGCGCGACCAGGGCATCGCGGATGGGGACCTGATCGTCGTCGAGCTACGCCCCGGTGGCCGCGCTGCCACAGGGGAACTGGTCATCGGACGCATCGGAGAACAGCTCTTCATCGGTCGCTGGTGGCAGAAACAGGGCCGCAGGGCGCTGTTGCCGAACGGGCTGTCAGAAGTGACAGCCGGCGATCCGTCGCACGCGCTGAACGTCGTCGGTGCGATCAATCAGATCGTTCGTGGAGTTCGATGACGGGGGGGTTGCTGGTTGCTGGTTGCTGGTTGCTGGTTGCTGGTTAACCGTTGTCGGTTGTCAGTTGTCCATGCAGAGTTTTCCCAAGAGCGAAAAGTTTTCCGACGCGCAACTCGTGATTTCTCGCAGCCGCTGGAGGCGGCTCGTAGGGTAGCCGGTGGTGTGAGCGAAGCGAGCGACCACCGGTCGGCCACGACCAGGGATCGACGACCCCGGCAGGGGTCGTGGGAAGGACCGGCGATGCCTCCCCGCATGGGAAGCAGTACGCGACCCCTGCCGGGGTCGATTCCTCTGCCACACTTGCGGATCCGGTGGTCGCTCGCCTTGCACCCACCACCGGCTACCGTACGGGCCGCCTCCAGCGGCCTTCGGCACGATTGCTGCCGTGCGCAACCAGCAACCAGCAACCAGCAACCAGCAACCAGCAACCAGCAACCAGCAACCCCCCCGTCATCCAACTCCACGAACGATC
>JANMSA010000246.1:0-4173 GCA_031388865.1 Acidobacteriota bacterium
AACCTCTCGCGCGTCGTCCCGTCACTCCATCATGCTCAGACTGCTCCTGCCTCTCCTTCTTCTCGTGACCACGCGTCGGCCGCGGACCGCTCCGGCTTCAGCTACGTCTACCAGAGAGGCGATCAGGCTCACCTGCGGACCAACGGCGCCAGTATCGATTCGCTGGTCCGCATCTCCAGGCGCTGGAAAGGGGAGTTCGTGTGGCTGCGGCGCGATGGGCGCGACTATCTCATCCGTGATGCGGGCGTGCTCGCCGCCGTTCGAGGCGCGTTCGCGAGACCGCCTGGAGGAGATCGCCGAGCGCAAGTTCGAACGGATCGTGGTCCGGGCCATCGATTCCGGCTAGGCGGAGCGCCTCGACACACGGATTGGGGCATTGAGGATTGAGGATTGAGGATGAAAGGAAGGGCCGGCCGGTGGCCAGCTGCCACCGTCTTCATCTCCTGAGAGCTGCGAGCTGGCTTCCCGGCGAGATCGCACCGGCGAGCCGCCCGGCGCTCCATGAATATTGACAGCTCCTCCTGCTGTTCCTAACCTTCGATGGCACTCAGGCTTTCCGAGTGCTAACGTCAAGGGAGAGATGGGACCGCGACAAGACTTTGACCTCGATCCGCGGGCCCGGGAAGTGCTGCGCGAGATCGTTCTCCAACATATCGCCTCTGGCGAGGCCATCGGTTCGCGGACCCTCTCCAGGTGCGGCAAGTTTCAGCTCTCTCCTGCCAGCCTGCGCAACGTCATGTCTGATCTGGAAGAGCTCGGCTTTCTGGCTCAGCCGCACACCTCCGCGGGTCGCGTGCCGACCGACGTGGGGTATCGCTTCTTCATCAACCACCTGATGAAGTCCCGCACGCTTTCGACACGCGAGCGCGAAGTCATCGATGAAGAGGTGGGGGTGGGCGATCAGATCGACGACGTCCTTCATCACGCTTCCTCGCTGCTGTCGAAGCTCAGCGACCAGGTCGGCCTGGTGTTCATGCCTACGCTGCTCCAGTTCGCGATCCGCTCCATGGACTTCATTTCCGTCGCGGAGAGCAAGATCATGTGTGTGATCGTCGGCGCGAACGGCGTGGTCGTGAACAAGATCATCGAGACGCGATGGCCATTCAGCCGGGACGAGCTGGAGAAGATCAGCCGCTACATCACCGCGGAATTCGCGGGCTGTACGCTGGACGCGATCCGGGCCCGGCTCATCCGCATGACCGAGCAGGAGCGCGCCCAGCACGACGCCATGCTCCAGAAGACGATCGCCCTCGGCATCGAAGCCGTCAACGACGTCGTTCCCTTCGACCACGACCTCTACCTCGAGGGTGCCACGTCCATCCTCAACAAGCCCGAATATTCAGACGCCGCTTCGCTGCGCAAGACGTTTCTGGCGTTGCAGGAGAAGGAGAAGCTGGTCGATCTGCTGGAGACCTGCCTGCGCGAAGAAGGCCTGCAGATCCTCATCGGATCCGAAAGTGACTTCACTCAGGTGCATAATTTCAGTATCGTCGCGCGCCGCTATGGAACGAGCTCCACGCCGCTGGGCCTGGTGGGCATCATGGGTCCCATGCGCATGGAGTACGCCCGCATGGCGCCGCTGGTCGACTACCTGAGCGGCGCGCTCAGCCGCAAGATCGAGGAACAGGAGACCGAAAGCTGATGGACGAGGACAATCGCAGCGGGCCTTACAACGGCGAGGACGCTTATGTCATCGACGACACCGGCGGTTCCGTGGAGGAGCTCGAACAGGAAATGCGCGATACCGCCGACGAGGCGGCTGCGGACGGCCCTCCGCCCCCGGTGCCGCCCGATGACGGGTATCGCGACCGGTACGTGCGCGCGATTGCCGACTTCGACAACTTCCGCAAGCGCACGGAGCGCGAGAAGGCGGACTTCTTCCGGTATGCGGTGGCCTCGGTTCTGAAGGACATCCTTCCTGTGCTGGACAACTTCGACCGCGCGCTGGATCACGCCGCAGAGGGAGACGAGTTCCACAAAGGGGTCCTGCTGATCTACAGACAGCTTTTCGAGCTCCTGCAGAGGCACGGATTGAAGACCGTCGAGGAGGTCGGCGTCACCTTCGATCCGAACATCCACGAGGCGGTCATTCGCGAGGAGGACCCTTCGGTGGCCAATCACACCGTCGTCGCCGTCCTGCAGCGAGGGTATTTCCTTCACGATCGGCTCCTTCGTCCCGCGCTCGTAAAGGTGGCCGTCGGCGGATCGGAATAGACGCTGCATGGCTAAAATTCTCGGAATCGATCTCGGCACGACGAACTCGTGCGTCGCTGTCGTGGACGTGACGACGCCGCAGGTCATTTCCAATCGCGAGGGGAGCCGGACCACCCCGTCCGTCGTCGGCTTCACCGAGGACAGTGAGCGGCTGGTCGGGCAGATCGCCAAGCGGCAGGGCATCACCAACCCGTTCAACACGGTCTTCGCCATCAAGAGACTGATTGGGCGGAAGTTCGATTCCGAAGAAGTCGCTCACGCGAAGAAGGTGCTGCCGTACAACGTCGTTGCCGCGGAGAACGGCGACGTGAAGGTCAGGATTCGCGATCGCGAGTACTCGCCGGAGGAGATCTCGGCGTTCGTGCTGTTGGAGATCAAGGAGTTTGCGCAGGATTTTCTCGGCGAGCCGATCACCGAGGCGATCATCACTGTGCCTGCGTACTTCAACGACTCACAACGACAGGCGACGCGCGACGCGGGGAAGATCGCCGGCCTCGAGATTCTACGCATCATCAACGAGCCGACCGCGGCGGCACTGGCGTACGGTCTGGACAACCGCCAGAACCAAATCATCGCCGTCTATGACCTGGGCGGCGGGACGTTCGACGTTTCCATCCTCAAGCTCGAGGACGGCCTTTTTGAGGTGCTCTCCACGTCGGGGGACACCTACCTCGGCGGCGAGGACTTCGACAAACGGATCATGGACCGCCTGCTCGAGTTCTTCCTGAAGGAGAGCGGCATCGATCTGACAGAAGACCGCATGGCTCTGCAGCGGCTGAAGGAAGCTGCCGAGAAAGCGAAATGCGAGCTGTCGGCGGAGCAGGAGTCGCGCATCACGCTGCCGTTCATTTCGCAGGACAGTACCGGACCCAAGCACCTCAACTACGTGCTGACGCGGCGCGAGTTCGAAGGGCTGGTCGACGATCTCATCGAGCGCACCATCGGTCCGGTCAAAGACGCACTGAAGTCGGCGGGCCTGTCGCCGCAGCACATCGACGAAGTGGTCCTGGTCGGGGGCCAGACGCGCACGCCGAAGGTCGTGGAGGCGGTGAAGAAGGTGTTCGGCAAGGAGCCGAACCGCAACATCAATCCCGACGAAGTGGTGGCTGTGGGCGCTGCCATCCAGGGCGGCATCCTGCGCGGTGACATCAAGGACATGGTCCTGCTCGACATCACGCCGCTTTCCCTGGGCGTCGAAACTCGCGGCGGTCTGTTCCAGAAGCTCATTGAGCGCAACTCGACCATCCCCACCAAGAACTCCCTGATCTTCACGACCGTGTCGGATAACCAGACGCGCGTGACTGTGCACGTGCTGCAGGGCGAGCGCGAGTTCGCCAAGGAAAACAAATCGCTCGGCAAGTTCGACCTGCTGGGCATTCCTGCCTCCCCGCGTGGCGTGCCGCAGATCGAGGTCACGTTCTCTATCGACTCGAACGGAATCGTCAACGTCACCGCGCGCGATCAGGCCACCGGGCAGTCTCAGGGGGTGCAGATCAATCCGGCGGGTGGTTTGTCGAAGGACGAGATCGACCGCATTCTGGACGACGCCTCGGCCCACCAGCGTGCGGACTCGACGCGGCGCGAGCTGCGGATGCTGGCCAACAAGCTGGACGGAATGATTTACACCAACGAGAAGGTTTTCCGTGAGTTCGGGAAGCTCCTCAAGGAAGAGGAGCGCGAACGGGTGCAGAAGATCATCGCGCGGGCCAAGGAGATGGTCGGCGTGGGAGACAAGCAGAAGATCAACGACGCCATCTTCGAACTGCAGTCCGCGTCGCGCATCCTGACCACCGTCATGCTTTACAACCCTATGAAAGCCTCCGGGTCCACTCCCGCAGCAGGTACCTGATGGCAACGACAGAAAAACGCGACTACTACGAGATCCTCGGCGTGGGGAAAACCTCCGCGATCGAAGACGTGAAGAAGGCCTACCGCAAGCTCGCCGTGAAGTACCACCCG
>JANMSA010001076.1:0-6082 GCA_031388865.1 Acidobacteriota bacterium
CTTGATCTCCTCGCGCGTTTTCTTCTTCAGCATGGACATCTCCTTCACCAGTTCACACCGCAGCAGGCATCATGAAAACGTGGAGTCCGGCCGCGCTCCCGCGCATACGCTACGATCCCTTCGGCCGGGTAGGCGATGCCATCGAGCCCCGCGTCGATCGCCAGCCGGTCGATGGCCGTCTTCTGCGGGCCGATGGGCCGCGCGCATCCCAGCGACACCGGGATATCGGGGAAAGCCGCGCGTGCTGTTCGAAAGAATGCTCCGATTTCTTCGACCGGCGGCGTGGTCACCGTAGCCATGGCCGTGCCGTAGAGCGGCATGAGGATGATGAGAACCAGGAGCTTGGGACGATGACGCGCAATCATCTCCAGAGCCCGCCATTCGCCGAGCATTCGGCCGTAGTGCAGTCCGAGGATGATGTGCGGCACCAGCGGGACGCCGTGGCGGGAGAGCCGTTCGAGCACGGCCGCGTATTCATCGACGCCGGCCTCGAGGTGATAGACCTCGCGGATCGTCTCCTCGGCGCCGATGATGTCGAGCATCGCGCCATCCAGATCCACCTCGCCGAGTGCCGCAGCGGTTTCTTCGTCGGGGAGTCCGGGATGCACGCGGATGGCGAGACCCAACTCGGCGCGGATCCGTTTGAGATCATCCATATGACGCAGTAGCGGCACGCGCCCGCGCTTGTCGCATCCGCCGGATACCAGGATTCCGCGCGTGCCGCGCTCCGCGAGCGCACGAGCCTGCTCGAATAATCCCCCTCCGCTGAGCGGGATCATCCCCTCGAGCACGCGCGATTGGCAGTGGTCACACTGCAGCGCGCATGACGCTCCAGTCACGCTCAGCGAGACGAACGCACCGGCGTCCTGCGATGCGTACTCCGAGGTCCGATAGCCCTTCAGGCCCGGCGCGTAGAAATGAATATCGGCGCTCATGTCCGCCCGTGGGCGGCGAGTTCGGAACTGACCCACGCTGTCACGGCCTCGCTGCCCTGAAGAAAACGACCTCGCTCCAGGTTCCAGTCTGTGGCTTCGATGCGGAAGAGCCATGCCCCGCCGTATGGATCGTCGTTCAAAAGACCGGGCCTGGTCATCACAGCCCGATTTACTTCGACGAGCTTTCCCGATACCGGAGCGAGCAGTGGCCGCACCATTTTGGCGGCCTCAACGGAACCGATGGCCTCACCGCGAGAGACTGCGCGGCCCGGTTCTGTCAGCTGGACGTAGACGACATCGCCGAGAGCGTCCTGGCCGCCGTCGTCGATGCCGACGGTGACGAGGAAGATTTTGGATTTTGGATTTTGGATTTTGGATTGTGCGGCACTCGTGACGACGTCGCCTTGCGGTCGGAGCCACATGTGTTCTTTCGGGTCGTAGAACAGGTCGTCAGGGAATTCGAACTCCTCGATCTTGATCATCACAAGCCCCTTTTTGGATTTTTGATTTTGGATTTTGGATTTTGGATTAGATCGCCTCGCTGACAATCCAAAATCCACAATGTCACTCCGCGCAACGCATGCAGTTGATCTTGTTCTCGGCGATGCGCTCCCGGTAACGGGCCAGTGCTTGTTCGCCGGTGACGAGCGCGCGGCGTTCCGCTTCTACGTCGCTCGGGAGAATCTTCACGAGCCATCCCCCGCCGTACGGATCCTTGTTGGCGGCGAGGATGTCAGAGCGAAAACCGGCTTCATTGTTGGCCACGATCTCCCCCGAGATGGCCGCGGGGAAAGGGCCGACCCACTTGGCGCTTTCGATGGTGACAAGACTCTGTCCCCGCGTGATGCGACGGCCGACGCTCTTGAAGCGAATGCTGACCACCTTCCCGCATCGGGTCTGGGCCGGATCGGTCATACCGAGCGTAACCTCGCCAGAATGTTCAAAGCGCGCCCAGACATCGTGCTCGACGTCGTAATGAAGATTCTCCGGGATGTCACATCCATTGAAGACCATTTTGGATTTTAGAGTTTGGATTTTGGATTGCGATTCCGCATCGTTCGAATTGATGCAACCGTCATGGCCAGGATTTCATTGAGTTCGTTCATCAGTTCGCGCAGCTTCCTCTCAGAGACAATTCCCGCATCGATCAGCAGCTCCAACCAGTACAAGCTTTCATCTGCCTCTTCTTCGACGTCGCCCAGCTTAGAGATGACATCTGCTCGTGACACGCCGCGACAAGCGGCCCGATAGTTCGCTCCGATCGACGTGCCTGCCCGAAGAAGCTGCCGGCCAATCACATCAGCCGCGCGAGTTTTTGGCAGTGACTCAACGACCCTGACTACCCGCAGACCCATTGCTCGTGTACGTTGCTTGAATTCGACTTCGTTCATTGAGAATCTAAAATCTAAAATCCAAAATCCAAAATCTCACTTGTCGCAGCGGATTCCCTGACTATCAAGAAAGGCGCGATACGTCTCGATCCCGGCCGGGCCGCTGGCCAGGGCCGCCTTCTCCCCCTCCCACTCGGCCGGCTTCAGTCTGACGATCCATCCCTCGCCATACGGATCGGAATTGAGAAGCTTCGGGTTCTTGCGTGCCGCCTCGTTGACATCGACGATTTCGCCGCTGACAGGAGCGGGAACAGGGCCGACCCACTTCGCACTCTCGATAGTGGCCACGCTCTGCCCTTTGGGAATGTTCCGCCCGACCTTCTTCGACGTCAGCGTGAGAATGTTCCCCGCCAGATGCTGGGCCACGTCACTCATGCCGATGGTCAGGAGACCACCGTCTTCGGGCCGTATCCAGACGTGTTTCTCAGGGAAGTAGTAGAGATCCTCAGGGATGTTGCATCCGTTGATCGTTGTCATCATGGGCCTCCTCGATGTGGTAGAGCAGAACGTCAAAGGCGACGAGCCGGATCTCGCGTGCGAACTCCTCCAGAAAGGCGGGATCTTTTCCCCGCGGTTTGATTTGCTTGCGCAACAGCTGCGGACAGAGCGGGCACTGCAACTCGTAGAAGAGCCGGCCGCTCTCCGCGTCCTGCGTCGTCTTCACTTCGGACGCATGGACGTCGGCGGTGTGCCCATGCAGCGCCCGTCGCGGTCCCTCGAATGGGCAGTAGGGACATTTCATCGCCTTCCTGTTTCCAGCCTTTCTCCCATGAGTCGCGTAAGCTGCTCGCGCGCTTCATCCAGCAAACCGGCAAAACCGATGGCCGCGGAAGTTGCGCCCACCTCCTGCGTTTCGACCGCATAGGAGGCCAGGCCGACCTGGCTCAGGTCATTGATCGTCTCGAGGAGCGCGATGCGCGACAAGCCGGTCTGCTCCATGAGCGAGGTGAGAGCGACTCGATCCTCCCGCGCCAGGCGGCGCAGGATGGCGCTGTTGATCGAATCCGTGGCCACGCGCAAGGCACGCAGAATCATTTCCTCGGCCAGGCGATCCGTCTCGTCCGGCGGAGGGGGAGCTTGCGGTTGCCCGCTTTCGGGATCGTGAACGAACCCATCCCAACGCTTCTGAGTCATCAGGATGTCTCGCAGCCGCGCCGCCAGCCCCTCGGCCAGCAGGTTCAAGTTTGCGTCATCCATTTTCGATTTGCTCTTGCCCAATCCAAAATCCAAATTCCGAAATCCAAAATCACCAGTCATGCCACCGCCTCTTCGACCAGTTCGGCGAGATCCCTCACTTCGATCTCTCCTTCATGACCGGAGGTCTTCACGGCGTCACGATACATCGTTGCGTCCTTCGGGCAGGCCACGACGAAGTGGCGCACATCGGGAATCTGCAGAGCCTCCTCGATCCGCTGCTCGGCGGGGGTGCGCACTCCGGGGGTTCGCGTGTCGCTCATCCAGATCCGGCCTCCGCCAGCTCCGCAGCAGAAACTGTTCATGCGGTTCCGGCCCATCTCCGTGAGTGTCAGGCCGAGAGCTTTCACCACATCCCGGGGAGCCTCGGTCACCTCCGTGTAGCGCGAGAGGTAGCAGGGATCATGATACGTGACCACGCCGGCCAGCGGCATGCGGACCGTGAGCTGCTGCTTCTCGAAAAGGTCGGCGAAGACCTCGCTGTAGTGGCGGACCCGGAAGGAACCGCCGTATTGCGGATACTCGAACTTCAGCGTGTTGTACGAGTGCGGATCGGTGGTGACGATCTGCTGGAAATTCGCTTTGGCGAAGGCGGCCAGGTTTTTCTCCACCAGCACCTGATAAAGCCCCTCCTCACCGACCCGGCGCACGTCGTTGCCGGAGTTGCGCTCGCCCTCGTAGAGAATCCCGAAATCGAGACCGGATTTCTCGAAGATCCGGGCCACCCGTCGAGTCAACTCCTGGAGACTGGGATCGAACGACGCATAGTCACCAACGAACCAGAGGTACTCCACCGGCTCTTTGCGTGCGTCCTTGATCTTGACGGGAAGTCCCTGCGTCCATTTGGCGCGCGCGCGATCCGACTGTCCGAACGAATTGCCATAACGGCCGATCTTCTCGAGCACTCCCTGGAGATTCGCGTCGAGGTTCCCGTCGGCCACGAGCTGACGCCGCATCTTCACGATGGTCGGAACGTGCTCGATCCCCACGGGACACGCCTCCACACAAGCGAGGCAGGTCGTGCAGGCCCAGAGCGTTTCGGCCTTGATGACGCGGGCCGTCACGACGTGGCCGCCGCCGTTCCCATTGCCGTCGCCTGTCCGCGTCTCGTGCAGCCAGCTCCTTCCACCGAACACCGACTCGGCCTCCTCACGCAACTCGAGGATCAGGTCCCGAGGCGACAGCGGAGCACCCGAGGCCTGCGCCGGACAGACTACGTGACAGCGGCCGCATTTCGTGCAGGCGTCGAAGTCGAGCAGTTCCTTCCAGGTGAAATCCTCCAGCTTCTCCACGCCCAAAGCCGCGGCGCCCTCCGGGACGGCGGGCAAACACTTCCCCGCGTCCCGGTCGTAGAACAGGAGATTGGCCATATCCACGACGATGTGCATGGCCTTCGAGTACGGAACGTAGGCGACGAAGCCCAGGGCGAGAATACCGTGCACCCACCATACATATGGATGAAGCGTACTGGCTGTGGCCGGCGCGATGCCCAGACTATCCACGAGGTTGGCCAGAGGCCAGCCCACCACCGACCACCGTTCGAATGGCGGCCGGTCGGCGGCGATGCGGAGAGCCTCCAACACGTAGCCGGTGACGCCGATGATGAAGAGTCCCCACAGAAAGATCCGATCGTCAGTCAGATACCCCTTGCGGTCATACTCGCCGGGCTTTCGATCCGGCCGCGTATAGTCGAGCTGGGGGACCTTCATCCAGTAACGGCGCGCGGCCATGAGCAGGAGGCCAAGGAGGAAAGCGACGCCGAGGATGTCCAGCGTCGCGGAGTACCAGAGGTAGAAGGTTCCCTTCCAGAACTGAAGGCGTGTACTGATCAGGCGCAGGAAGTCGTGATCCACCATGATGATCAGCGTGCCGATGAAGAGCGCCACGAATCCCCAGAATATGAGCATATGGGACCAGCCCGCCAGCGCGTCGCGTTTACGGAGTGTCGAGTGACGCCCGATCTTCCCCGCGGCGCTGAGAATCCGCGCCTTCATGTGACTGAAGCGCGAGGCCGGCTGTCCCCTGCGATACTTTCGAATGCGCACCCAGAATCCCCACGCGGAAATCGCCATGGCCATGGTGGCCAGAACGTAGAAGAGCACGCTGAGGTACGTCGGAAAGTTCCGGAAGACTTCACGACCGGGAACGACCGCATCCATGAGTTACGCGGCTCCCTTGATCTTCTCGGTCAATGCCGGAAGCACGTCGAAGAGATCCGCGGCGACGCCGTAGTGCGCCACGCCGAAGATCGGCGCGGCCGCGTCAGTATTGATCGCCACGATGGTGGAAGAGCTGCGCATCCCTTCCAGATGCTCGGGGGCGCCGCTGATGCCGACGGCGATGTACAGTTTCGGCTTCACCGTCATCCCCGACTTGCCGACCTGCCGGGTTTTGGGCAGCCAGCCCTGATCGACGATCGGCCGTGAGGCCGCCAGCGCCGCACCCAGGGCATCCGCGAGCTCCTGCACGAGAGGGATGTTGTCCTGGCTGCCGATCCCGCGTCCGACAGTGACGAGGATCTGCTCTTTGGTGATATCGACGTCGCCCGCTTCGGGAACGATC
>JANMSA010000253.1:0-8390 GCA_031388865.1 Acidobacteriota bacterium
TCCACGCTGTTCATGTGGATGCCGTCGCAGTGATAGTCCGCCGCGGAAGTGCGCGTCATCATGTTCAGCGCGGCTTTGGCCATGTTCGTGTGCGGATGACGAGTGGTCTTCTGGTTCCGGTAGAACTGCCCTTCCACCGCCGACACGTTGACGATGTGCTTGTCGCGATTCGCAGTGCGCAGCATCAGAGTCTTGAGCCGCGCATTGATGATGAAAGGTGCCACCGCGTTGACGAGCTGCACTTCCAGTAACTCCACCGAGGACACTTCCGCGAGCAGCAGGCGCCAGGAGTTTCGGCCGCGGAGGTCGACTTGCTGGAGATCCTGATCCAGCACGCCCTCCGGAAAGAGTCTGCGATCGGCGTCGTGGTCTTCGGGGAGGAGCGGCACCTGGGACAGCTGGGCGGAGTGGCTCAACGTCGCGTTCCCGTCCGCGAGCATGTGATAGCCGCGCAGGGCGGTGAAGTCGGCGAGGAGCTTGCGCTCCAGATCCGACATCGTTGGGAGTGCAGCGGATTCGGCGTCCATCATGTGCTCGTAGAACGCCGGCGGCCGCCGTACGGTCTGGCAGGCATTGTTGATGATGAAGTCGAGCCGCTCACGCGTGCCGAGGATGTGCCGGCAGAACGCTTCCACGCTCGGCGCGTGGCGAAGGTCGAGGCCGAAGATCTCCAGCCTCCCGGACCACTCCGCGAAATCAGGCTCCGCTGCATAGCGGGCTGCCGAGTCGCGCGGGAAGCGGGTCGAGACGATGAGCTGCGCGCCGGCCCGCAGGAGCTTGAGCCCAGCCTGATATCCGATCTTCACGCGCCCGCCGGTGAGCAGCGCTACGCGTCCGGTGAGGTCCGCAAGCTCCGTTCTTTTTGCGAAATTGAACTCCGCGCACGAGGGACAGAGCTGGTCGTAGAAGTGATGGACGGTCAGATAGTGCTGCTTGCAGACGTAGCAGTGGCGCGATTCCGCAGTCTCCGGTCCCGCGTTGCGGTTCGGATCGGAGGCTGGTTCGGTGAGGTAGTAGTTCGGTGTGGAGAAAACCGGCTTCCGGCGCAGCTCGCGGATGCCCGTGGAGGCGAGCACCTCATCGTCCCGCTGTGCGATCGAGGCTTTGCGCTGCCGCTTGCTGGCTTTCACGAGACGCCGGCGGGCGCGAGGATCGGGATCCGACACCACTCTGGTTGCGTGCAGAAACCGCTCACGTTCCACTGCAGGAAGCTGGGCCAGCAGGCCGCGATCCGCATCGATGGACTCGAGCAGTTCGGCGGCGGCGCGCACTCGTTCGCGGAGCAAGGTGTCCTCGGCGTTCTCTGGCAATACGTTCTCGGGCGGGAGGCTGGGCATCCGCGCGGGTAACGCAGACAGGAGCGCTCACGTTCCCGACGCGTAGACTGCGAGCTGGACGGCCTCGGCCGGGAGTACGGCGAACTCCTGACGGTTGGGCCGATCGAGCGAGGGCCACCGGGACGGTCGAAAGCCGGAACGGCGCTGAGACGGCACCCCCCGCGCATACCTCGGATGCATTCACGGTCTTTGCGCCCGAACTACTTAAGGATCAAGGTGGGGTCTGACCCCACTTTGACGCGGTTGACGCAGAAGAGACAGTCGTAGACACAGTAGTTCGTGAGCAGGATCTTGAGGAGGGAGACGCAGCGCCCGTCCGGGGTGTAGCTGTGACAGATCCCTGTGCCGGAGTTGTGGCCGAGGGCGCCGTCGCGCGCTCCACGTTTCGCACCGCTGCTGGCGCACGAGGCGTCGTACTTGGCGGCGTCAGCGAGGATTGCGAGTTTGCGGGGGACGTCCATCCGGGGGGCATTGCGGAGAACACGCGGCAGGCGCAACGAATTCGCAGAACAATCGCAGTCGGCAGCGTCCTACCGAGCGTCTACTTAGCGTAGGTCGGGTCAGGCCCGATCTACGCAGAGTGGGGAACTCGCTGCGAGTTCGGCGCCTACGTGGCGTGGCGTAGATGGGGTCTGACCCAGTCTACGCGTACCTGCTCGAGGAGACCGTTCGGGCCACGGTCACCTCCGCGGAAGCGCAGACACGGCTCGGCGTGACCAGCGCCCAATTCGACGCGCAGCTGGTAGCGGAGCTCGTCAGATCACCGAGGCCGTCCTGGCCCACCTGACGCGTCTCCATCTTGAAGAAGACGACGTGGCCGCTGGCCACGAAGGCCAGCACGGCGTACTGCTCGGTGGAGTTGAAGACGAGTATGTGAACCCCTCGCTGCCGCCTTCGCCGAGGGTGAGATCGGCGACGACCATGTCGTACCGGGCGCAGGCGAGAAACGCTTCGGCTTCTTCGAGCTCGCGCGCGGTGTCGACCTCGAACCCTTCGGTCTGGAAATAGCGCTTCAGGGCGAAGACGACGCTTTCCTCGTCGTCGACGATGAGAAGTTTGATCACGGGAGCCGATGGAGCAACCGAGGCGCCGCCGGTGTCACTCGGCTCCGTCCCTTTGCTGTCAGTGCATGACCGCGACGGCCGTTCGGCCAGTCCTGAGTTCTGAGAATCGAAACGCTAATTCTTAATTCTAGAACTCTCGACGTTGTGCTTGCGGAGCTTGTAATAAACGGCGCTGCGCGAAATACCGAGACGCGCCGCAGCCCTCTCCACCTGGCCGCCTTCGGCCGCGAGAACCTGAAGAATGTAATCGCGCTCCAGCTCATCGAGCGTGCCGGCGAACGGAATCCCGCCCGCGCCCTGAATCGCCTGTGGGTCAGCCGATTCCGCCGATCGAAAGAACAGGTCGGACGGCTCGATCGATGGAGCGGTCGAGTGAAGCAGGGCCCGTTCGAGTACGTTACGAAGTTCCCGCACATTTCCGGGCCATCGGTACGACGCCAGCTTCTCGTTGCTCGCAGGCGAGATCGTCGGGATCGGAATCCCGAGCTCGCGGCCCAGATCGCCAACAAGCTGCTTTGCGAGCATCGGGATGTCTGACCGTCGATCGCGGAGCGGAGGGACGACGATCTCCACCGTGCTGATTCGAAAGTACAGATCCTGTCGGAACCGGCCTTCCTCCACCCGCTTCTCGAGTGGATGGTGAGTCGCCGCGATCAGCCGGATGTCGACCATCCGGTCTTTGACATCTCCGAGGCGTCGAAAACGTTTCTCTTCGAGTACTTTCAGGATGGCCGCCTGGACCTGCGAATCCATGTCGCCGATCTCGTCGAGAAAGACCGTCCCGCGATGCGCGACCTCCAGCAAACCTTCTTTCGCGCCGACCGCTCCCGTGAACGCACCTTTCTCGTGGCCAAAGAGCTCGGTTTCGAGAAAGCCGCGCGACAGGCCGGCGCAGTTGAGATCGACGAATGCGCCTTCCGCCCGCCGGCTATGTTGATGAATCCAGCGGGCCAGAAGCGTCTTGCCCGTTCCTGTTTCTCCGTGAACCAGGACCGGACTATCGGTCCGAAGGGCCGTGTCCACCATCTCCTTGAACGTGGCAACGGCCCTGCTGCTCCCGAGGAACGGGTCGATTCGATCGCGCTCCTGTACAGATTTCTGGCGGGCTGTCAGCTGATTCCGATTCCGCAGATTGACGAGCAGGCGCTGAATGATCACAAGCAGAGCGTCGAGCTCGACGGGCTTCGTCAGGAACTGCTCGGCGCCGGCTTTGACCGCTTCGACGGCCGTGTCGATCGAACCATACCCAGTGAGCACGATGACCGGAGCGTTGTCAATCGACCGGAAGAACGGCAGCAGGTCGAGAGCCGTGCCATCGGGAAGGCGCATGTCGGCGATGGTGATATCCGGACGGAAAGTCTTGTATTTCTCCCGGGCCGCTTCGCAGTCATCGGCTTCCTCGACCTCGAACCCGTTCGATTTGAGGAAACGACGAATGCCGAAGCGAGGGCCCGGCTCGTCGTCGACGATGAGAATCCTGCTCGCGAGCACGCGGCGAGGGTATCGCAGACCACGCCCTCCCCTGGACTTACCTACGGATGGAGGGTGGTCAGCGCACCGGCACTTCGACTTTCGGCAGTTCGATCACCGCCTCGCTGCCGCCGGCCTCGGGGTGGTGAATGCGGCCGCCCAGCAGGGCAGTGTGCGTGACCACCGCGAACGTCGCCAGCGCGATGACCAGGAGGGCGATTGTCACGCGGACCGGAATCTGGTCCGCTCGACGAATCCACACGAGGGCCGCCAGAGCGGCGACAGCACAGATCTCGACCGCGATCAGCGCGCGGAGCCCCGCTTGCTCATGCGCTTCGACATTCGGAAGGACAACGCCTGGCACATTGCCGATGACGTTGATCGCCCGCTGACCGCTCAGATACACAGCGATCGTGACAAGGCCCACGCCGACGAGCACAAGGATCCCAAAACGCACCACCTCGAGAGACCGCCTGACCATGCCGAACGACATCGCCGCCATGGCCAGTGCGATCGCTATTCCGGGAACAGTATTGAGTGCTAAGTGGATATGGGCGGAATTCAACGTGTCAAAGGTCTCTGCCGTGAGCGTATCGATTTCCCTTCTCCTGCCATCGCGGTATCGCGTGGCACATCTGCGCCGTTCGGGCGCGGAATCGTACCACTGAGCGTTTTGAGGAAAGCGACCAGATCCCGTTTCTCGGCGTCGGTGAGAGTCAGCTCGAAGACGAGGTCCGATCGGGTCCCCTTTCCACCGCCACGGTTGTAGAACTCGACCACTTCCTCGAGCGTAGCTAAAGAGCCGTCGTGCATGTAAGGACCCGTGGTCGCGACATTCCGCAGAGTCGGGGTCTTGAACGCGCCGCGATCGACCTCGTTCTTGCTCACCTCAAAGCGGCCCGGGTCCTCCGGTCTTGCTTCCGACCCCGGCATCGCACCGAGGTTGTGATAGCGATCGTCGCTGAAGTTCATGCCGCGGTGACACTGCGTGCAGCTGGCCTTGCCCACCAGGAGGGCCAGACCACGTTTCTCCTGCTGGTTGAGGGCGCGTTTGTCGCCGCGTGCATAGCGATCGAATCGCGAGTCGGGCGTGGTCAGAGTTTTCTCGAACGCAGCGATCGCTTCGCCCACCAGTTTCAGTGTCGGCTTCCGTCCATAGACCTTCGCGAACAGATCGCGGTACTCGCGTACCGCCGAGATGCGGGCCACGACTTCCTCGATCGTGGGCATGTTCATCTCGCCGGTCGCCATGATCGGGCCGGTGGCCTGCTCGGCGAGAGTGGCCGCGCGCCCGTCCCAGAACTGGGCGGCGTTGTAAACAGCGTTGAGGACCGTCGGCGTGTGTCGGCCCAGCGTCTTGCCGCCGAAGCCCTTCGCCAGCGGCCGGCCATCGGCGAATCCGAGTGCCGGGTCGTGACAGGTCGCACAACTCATATCGCGATTGCCCGACAACCGGGTGTCGAAGAACAGCATCCGGCCGAGACGCGTCTCGTCGTCCTCGGCGTGACGCTTCTGAATCGGCAGCGCACCGATGGAGCCGGGCAGAACCCTCATCTGGTCGACGACCTTCGGCGTCAAACCGGTGGGTGCCTGAGTGCCGGCGTCCGCCGAGGCGGCCCCGCGAACGGCTGCGGGGCTCAGTACCGCCGCCACGATCACCATGATGATGATGCTGCTGAATAGCTGGTGCATTTTGCTTCTCATGAATTCGCCTCCGGAACGATTGGACGGGGACACCCAGTGCGAACGATGTACCGCGTCGAGCGGCAGCGTGGCATCCGTTTGGAGCGGCCGTGTCACCGGCCGGGCACCGTGGGTTGGCGGGGCCGGCGGCGCGGCGAGAACGCGTGCGACGTCAACGAGATGGGGACACCACAGCCAGATCTCGCTTCCCTCGAGAAAGTGGCGGGCCGGTTGCTCAGAGGAGGTTCGCCACGGGTCGGTCCCGAGAGCAAATCGACGTTTTCATCCCAATATTGGGATTTCAATTCTCAGATTCGAAACACAGATTCGAAGCACAAATTTGAAACACAGATTCGAAACAAGGAGAGTGTAATGAGATCGTTCCTTATGTGTGTCGCTGTCAGTGCAGTGGCCGTGTCGTCTTCGGCCACGGTCATCAAGGGTAAAATCACCAGTGCCGTAGCCGGCGGAGGCTCGCAGCAAGTCGTTGTCTGGATCGACGAGGCTGTCGGCAAACCGACCAAGCCGGCCGTCATTTCTCAGAAGGGGATGGCATTCAACCCGGGCACTGCAGTCGCGGTCGTCGGTCAGACCGTCGATTTTCCGAATAATGACGACGCCGCCCACCAGGTGTACTCGCTTTCGCCCGCCAAGAAGTTCAACCTCGGCTTTTACGCGGCAGGCGAGAAGCGCTCGGTCGTGGTCGACAAGCCGGGCATCGTCGATGTTCGTTGCTACATCCATCACCGCATGAAGGCGACCCTCGTGGTCGTGCCCGGAATGCAGTACGCCATGACCACGAGTGGTGGCGCGTACCGCATCCCGGACGTGCTTCCGGGCAAACGGGTCATCAAGATGTGGTCGCCGGCAGGCGAGCAGCGGAAAGAAGTGGTCGTGCCGGCGAGCGGTGAGTTGACCGTCGACTTTCCGGCGCGCTAACTCTCCGCAACGCCCGGGAGCAGGACTGTCATGAGAGCACCGGCGCCGCGGCGATTGAGGGCGGTGACGGTGCCGCCATGGTCGGTGACGATGCGTTGGACGAGAGCGAGGCCCAGGCCGGTGCCGCCCGTGCGCCGGGTGTAGAACGGTTCGAAAATTCGCTTCATGTCGGTCGGCGCGAAGCCCGGTCCGGAATCGGCGACGGACCAGGAAACGGAAACCCGGTCGTTTGCCGTGGTCGGCGAAGCCGTGATCGTCACCTCGCCGCCGCGACCGCTGAAGGCGATCGCATTCTCAATGAGGTTCTTGAACACGACGACGATTCGATCGGCGTCGACGTCGACGTCCGGAAGGCCGTCGGAAAGAGCAACGGCCATCGTCACGTCCTGCTGCGCGGCCAACGCCTGGCAGACGCTGACCGCCTGGTGAACGATGGGCGCGAACGGTTGCCGTGTCATGACCGGCACGCTTGGTTTCCCATACTCGAGAAGGTCGTTCATCAATTCTTTGAGCCGGCGCAGATCGCGCCGGAACGCGATCAGGTATTCACCGATCGAAGGCAGATTGCGATGTTCGGCCGCAAAGGCGTCGAACGTCGCCGAGATGCCGAACAACGGATTGCGGACTTCATGAGCGACGCCGGCGACGAGCGATCCGAGCGTGGACAGCAGCTCCGCGCGCCGCGCCGATTCCTGGAGGTTGCGCATTGCCGTGACGTTGCGCGTCGTGACGACGACGCGTTCGTCGCCCGCAGCGTTGACGTCGGCGATGGAGGCGGAGATCTCCCAATGCGTTCCTGCCACGTCGTCGCATGCTTCCATCGTTTGAAGCGTTCCTTCCACGAACGCCCTGTGCGCGAGAAGGGCGGCGGTCTGCCACGGCTCTCCCGGTCCGAGCGCCTCGATGCACCTGTGCAGGATGTGCCGAAACTCGGCACCCGCTGTTTCTGCCGCGGCACGGTTCAGGCGGCGCACTCTCAGATCGGCGTCGAGCATCATGATCGGGATCGCCACCGCGTCGAACGTTTCGGTCCATTCCAGAGCAACCTGGGCGAGCATCGCGTTGAAAGATTCCCGCGCTTCGTCGCTTCTCGCATCGGTGGCGGAATCAACGCCGTCGACGAGCACGATGGGCTGCCCGGCTCCCGCTTCCGTGCGCTTCAGGTGCAGCATGACGCGCCGCGTCAAACCGGGACGGCCGAGGAATCTGACTTCGCATTCCGCGGCAGGCGTGCCGGAGAGAAGGGCCGCGAACTGCCCGGCAAACTGCTCCCGGCGTGACGGCTCGATCAACTCGAGCAACTGCACCCCGAGGATTTCCGGCGGTGTTCGGGACGCGAGCGTGCAAAACGCTCTGTTGACGTCGAGCACGGTGCCCGCCGAGTCACAGACCGCCAATGCCAACGGCGCGTCGTCGAAGGCGATCCGCACGCGGTCCACCTCCGCAGTACTCGACGTCCCATCGCGTTTCCGAGTGTCGGCAGTCATCGATGTGTGGGGTCCATTGTCGCATTTCAAGACTCGACGATTCCGATTCTCGAAATCGAGACTCAAAGTGGGACATGAGCCTCGAAGGACAGTGTGCGATGCCTGTACTTTCAGCACGTTACGGACTTTCGGGCGAGGCACTCCTCGTCCTGCCCGTCCGTTTCCAGCGCGATGAAACCGGAGAATCGCGCGTGTCTGTTGGCGTGGGTGTACACCTGGGATTCGGTTTCTAAGGCTTACCCGGCAATGCACAACGAAGTCTCTATCCACAGGCAACGTGCTTCCGGCGTGGGTCAGCCGCCGCCGCTGCACGTGGATCTCATCTGCACGGGCACGGGAAGGCTGAGAGCGCACCGCTCCACAAACGCATCTAGACTTCACCCAATGTCCACCTCGACCGACCAGGCATT
>JANMSA010000033.1:0-1824 GCA_031388865.1 Acidobacteriota bacterium
CACCCATGCCCCGGCGCCGAGGACAGCAGCTCGGTCTTCGGGTGCAACGCGAGCGCATCCAGCAGCTCGATGACCTGGATCGGTCTCGCTTTCGGTGCCGCCGTCGCGACCTCCGTCGCCCGTCGCCGCCGCCGCTGATGCTAGGCTGCGCGCGCTCATGCGCGCTCTGACTCGTGCTCTTTGTCGTCCTCTCTCGCGTCCCCTGGCTCGTAGCAGCGCGGCCTTCCAGAGCGACCGCTCGAACGGACGCACGCGCAGCATCCTTCCACCTTCCGGCTTTCGCATGACCCCGCGAGGCCGTAATAGGCACTGGCGGATCAGGTTGGCCGCGACGTTCCGCTCGAACAATGCAATCGCATCCTCGGTCTTCCCCTGTGAGGATCGGGTCTTGAGTGTCTTGACGAGTCGTGTGTAGTCAGCCAGTGCGTGACCGCTGTCATCCGACCCGGCGACATAGAGGAAGCCTGCAGATTGCGCGTCACGCCGAAGGATTATTTTGCGGCTCTTGGCTACTGCGAGTGAACAGGCTTTCGGCTCGTGTGCCAGAGCTCCAGGATTTCCACGGAGTCCTCGGTGTCCGAGATTGTGTAGTAGAGATGGTGCTGGACGGCGGACAAGAGGATCCTTCGAAGGTTTGGAATACGAGAATGTGCCACGACCTGGCCCGCGCGAGGAAAGGAAGTTAGTGCCAAGAAGCCACGCTCGAGTTCTGAAGAGAAGAGGGTCGACGCGGCCGCGCGATTCTCATACCACCAGTCAGCCGCGCGTTTCGATCTGCCGCACGGCTCTCGGCGAGATGCGAAGAGCGTACGTCAACGACCGCGTGACCTTAGCTGGCGAAGAACGTCCTCGCCCGTGGTGTACCTTCCGGAACGAATGTCGGACAACGACTCAACCAGGGCTTGCTCTTCAGCGGAAGTCAGGGTGACCGGATCATCGGGCGTAGATGCGAGGACGGCCACGGATGACCCCTCCTCGAATTCACCCTCTGGAAGGGCAACCTTGCCGTTCTCGACCATTCCCGTCACGAGTTTCATCGCGGGGAAATTGTAGCACTCGCGCAAGCCGTCCAACGGCCCAGCGCTCAGCGATTGGGAGTGTCCGGTACAGACGACCGTCGTGACTTGCGAGTACCTGCTGAACGACGCTCCGAGCAGCGGCATGGCGCTCCAGCTCGGCCACATTGAATGCCACTTCGTGCAGCCCGATGTAATCTTCGGCGGCTTCATCGAGTAGTCGATCGAGATCGCTAGTCATGATTCGAGTCGCCCAACGGCCTGCAGTTCACCGGCGCGGACCGCGACGCGATGAGGTCAGGCTCTCGGAGCACAGTAAAGCAGCGGTCCGCGCCCCGTGCAACTGTGAGTTGGGCGACGGCCTACTGTGTGGGGAGCAGCTCGCCGCTCCAGCGGTCTCGCTCTTGCCAGAACGGACAGGTCGAACAGGTCTGGCCTTCCGGATAGTCGACGCCTTCCTCGTGTGGACAACCGATGATCCGGTCCGCCGTTGCAACAGTCATCGCGCCGTGCGCACTGATGAACGCGAGGATCTCTTCCCCGATCGTGGTGTCACGACGAACGTCTCCCGTCTCTGAGAACCATCGTCGCATGTCGGAGGTCTTCGCGTCTTCGGTTGGAATGATGCCGACGGCTACTTTGCTGGCTCGGGACGCGTCGGGCCCGTAGAAAGCAACCGTTGCCACCGGATACCCGCGATGGCCCTTTTTCGCCTTCTTCTCAAGCTTCGAGGGAGTTCGCTTGATCTTCACGATTCGTGCGTCGCCCAACGTCCCTGCAGTTCACCCGCGCCGACCGCGACACGATG
>JANMSA010000070.1:0-2761 GCA_031388865.1 Acidobacteriota bacterium
TCTCATACGTGTTCTACATGCGTTACCGCGCCGCGGACGCGGCGGAAAAACAGCGCATCCGCGAGAGCGTTGCGATGACGTACGAGCAGCTCGAGCCGGGCGAAAGCCGCGACCGCGTCGCTGCCATTCTCGATCGGCTCGGAGCGAAGTAGCGGTCGGTTGTTTGCGTGGGACGCTTCACCACAGAGGCACAGAGAGCACAGAGGTACAAGAGGAGTCAGAAGCTTCTTTTCTCTGTGTACCTCTGTGCTCTCTGTGTCTCTGTGGTGAAGCTTCCCCTGCTCATCTCGCGATCGGCGCCGCGAACGACTCACTCCGCACGCGCGCCACTTCCGGTGCAGCGATCCGCACCAGCGGGACACCGTTCCGCTCGATGAGGAACGTGCCGTGGGAGGTGTGGCCGATGCGCTGGGCACGCACACCCGCGGTACGTGCCAGGTTGAGAACGCGAAGAGCGTCCGCGGACGCAACGAGGGCGCGCGCCTGGGTCTCGCCGAACAGCAACGCCGCTGCGTCGAGCTCGTCGGCGTGCGCACCGAGCTCCACGTGACAGCCGATGCCGTCCACCGACATCTCCGCCAGCGCGATCGCCAAGCCGCCATTCGACAGGTCGTGCGCCGCACGCAGAAGTTTTTCTCCGTGCAGCGCGAGGAGTAGATCGATCAGCTTCTTCTCGCGCTCCAGGTCCACCCGGGGCGGCTGTACGAGCGCGTCCGGAGCGAACATCTGCTGCCACTCCGAGCCGCCCAGCTCATCGAAGGACCGGCCCAGGAGGATCACGTCGAGGCCGGCGTCGGGGAAGGAGAGGCCGCAGCCATCGCGGTCGCTCTCCATGAGCCCAACCATGCCCACTGTTGGCGTTGGATGGATCGCGCGCCCTTCCGTCTCGTTGTAGAACGAGACGTTGCCGGAGACCACCGGCGTCTCGAACGCCCGGCACGCATCGCTGATGCCGCGGATGCACTCCGCGAACTGCCACATGATCTCCGGCCGCTCCGGCGAGCCGAAGTTGAGGCAGTCCGTGATGGCCACCGGCCGCGCGCCCGAAGTGGCGATGTTGCGCGCTGCCTCCGCGACCGCCTGCTTTCCGCCCTCGTAGGGATCGAGGTAACAGTAGAGTGGGTTCACGTCGGAAGTCATCGCCAGAGCGCGTCCCGTCTCTTTGATGCGCACCACGGCCGCGTCCCGCTTCTCCGGCCCTGCGATCGTGTTCGTCCTCACCGTGGTGTCGTACTGCTCGTAAATCCAGTGCTTCGAGCAGAGGTTCGGCGAAGCGATGAGATGCAGCAGCGTGTGGGTCTGATCGTCGTCATCCAGGCGCTGGCGCTCCAGGATGGGTGCGATGTGGTCCGCATACTCCGGCCGCGCCATCGCCCGCTCATACACCGGCGCCTCGGTCGAGATGGGACCGACGGGAATCGCCGCTACCTCGTCCCCGTGCCAGAAGAGCCGCACGTAGCCATCGCCGGTGACTTCGCCGACGACGGCGGCGTTGAGATCCCAGCGCTCGAACGTGCGGATCACTTCCTGCTCGCGTCCCTGCTTCGCCACGATGAGCATGCGCTCCTGCGACTCGCTGAGCATGATCTCGTACGGCGTCATGCCGCTCTCGCGCATGGGCACGCGATCGAGGTGCATGCGAACGCCCGTTCCCGCGCGACCGGCCATCTCGAACGACGAAGAGGTGAGGCCCGCGGCGCCCATGTCCTGGATGCCGACGATGGCCCCGCTGGCAGCGTCGTCCATGATTTCCAGACACGCTTCGAGCAGCAGCTTCTCTGTGAACGGATCGCCGACCTGCACCGTGGGACGCTTCTCTTCCGACGCCTCGTCGAACTCCGCGGAGGCCATGGTCGCTCCATGAATGCCATCACGTCCGGTCTTGGATCCGACGTAGATCACCGGGTTGCCGATACCGGTGGCGGTGCCTTTGAAGATCTTCTCGCGCCTGGTGACGCCCAGCGCGAACACGTTCACGAGGATGTTGCCGTTGAACGATGAGTGAAAGGAGGTCTCGCCGCCGACGGTGGGGATCCCGATGCAGTTGCCGTAGCCGGCGATGCCGCGCACCACGCCGTCGACGAGGTACTTCATGCGCGGAGCATCGAGGTCACCGAAGCGTAGCGAGTCCAGGCACGCAATCGGACGCGCGCCCATCGTGAAAATGTCGCGGAGAATGCCGCCAACGCCCGTGGCTGCGCCCTGATACGGCTCGATGAACGAGGGGTGGTTGTGCGACTCCATCTTGAACGCGGCCACCCATCCGTCCCCGATGTCGATCACCCCGGCGTTCTCACCCGGCCCCTCCACTACACGCGCACCCTCGGTGGGGAACTTGCGCAGGTGCACGCGGGACGACTTGTACGAGCAGTGCTCCGACCACATCACCGAGAAAATCCCGAGCTCGGTGTAGTTCGGCTCGCGTCCGAGGATGACCAGGATGCGCTCGTATTCGTCGGCGGTGATGCCGTGAGAACGGATGAGTGCGGGAGTGATCTGCATCGCCGCGGATTCTAGCGTGTCACGCTGCTGTCGGTTGTCCGTTGCCTGCGAGCTCTCGCGACCGGCGTTTCCTGTGAGGCAACCGAACGATCCTGCCGAAGGGGATCTCCCTCATCCGCCTTCGGCACCTTCTCCCCCCGTCGGCGGGTAGAAGGCTCTCGAATGAAATGTGCAGCGAGCGCCCCCCGTCAGGATGAACCCTCCCCACGACAGCCTTCTCCCCCGCAACGGGGGAGAAGGTGCCGAAGGCGGATGAGGG
>JANMSA010000156.1:0-1889 GCA_031388865.1 Acidobacteriota bacterium
TGCGAATCACCGACTTCACCATCAACGGGTTGTTCGGAACCACCACGCTGACCAACAAACCGGTCGCCAGCCTTCCTTTTCTAGGTGCCTATGCTCCCTACTCTTGCCCGTAAATCGCGACGCCGTGGACAAGCCCTGGTCGAGGGCGCGCTGACCTTGCTTATCTTTCTGATGACGCTGATCGCGATCCTCGACTTCGGACAGATCCTTTTCTTTCACCTCGCCTTGACCGAACGGGTTCGCGACGGAGTACGACGCTGCATTACCGACGCCACCTTTACGCCATCGAATTGCCAGAATGTGGTCCGCTTCGGAAACAAAGCCGGGACGGGGACGGCCTTCATGGGCCTCACCGCGGCTCAAGTGATCGTCGAACAGACCGGTACGGGCACCTACGATGAGCGCGTGACGGTGAGAATTCACGATTTCGACATGCCGTTGTTCTCGCCCTATATTGCCCGCTCCCTGCGGAACAACACCTCCTTCGCGGCGACTCTCCCCCGCGAATAAGGGCGGGACTAGCGCCCTGTCTATCCTTCCAGTCCAATTGTGCAAAGACTAACTTTGGCTCACGATTGGAATTCTGGAGGGCCTTTCAGTGAGCCATCATCGGAGGAAAAAGGGATTTGTTCTGCTCGCGATGGCCATCTCGGCCTTCGCGATTCTCGGGGCTGCCGGTCTTGCCATTGATCTCGGGCAGATGTTCATTGTGCGGAACGAGACGCAGACGTATACGGATTTCGTCGCGCTCGCGGCAGTGCAACAGTTGAACGGCACCACGCAGGGAATTACCGGAGCGGCGGCGACCCCCGGGCAAAGCGCCATGCGATATGGTTTTGCCCAGACAGCCTTCACGGGCACGAACATGCGCTTTAGCCGGGACGCAGGCGTGACGTGGGTCAGCACGGCGGACGCGGAGGCGAGCGCCGTCGACGTGACGCACGTGGAAGTCAGCCATCTGGTGAGCAACGTGAAGCTCTTTTTCCTTCCGGCGGTGACAGGAATCATGACGGGGAAGGTCGGCGCGCGTTCGGTGGCCGGTCAGGAATTGATCACGCGGTTCGATCCCGGCACGGGCGTGGGAACGCTTCCCTTCACGCCGATGACCCATGAGTTGGGCGGGACCAATAGTGATACTTGCCTCGGCGGCTCCCCCTGCGCCGACGGCACGCCGAACACGATCTGGGGCTATGCGCTTGGCGACGAGCTGACGCTTCGCTGGCCATCGAGTACGGATTCCGACTGTGACGTGGGTCACCCGCAGTATCCGGACAACTGCGGCATCAGCGCAGGGAACAAGCACACCAATCGCTACTGCGACTCGGAGTCGAGCGCTCAGCGCGCGGCCTACATCGCCAATCGAAATACCTCCGAACGGGGCTATTTCGAGTACAACAGCGCCAACGACATTCGTCAGGCGGTCCTGGGGAATGACGCCCCGGATTTCTCGATCGCGATCGGCGAAACGCTGAATACGACGACAGGCGTGAAGGCGACAATGTCCGATGCGCTCGAAGCTCGAGTCGCTCAGGATCCGCCCGAAGGCGAGGGCGAGCTGTACTCGTATAATCCGGGATGGCCCCGGTATCAGGCTGACACCTATCCGGCCGAACGGTTGGATTGGCGGATCGGCATCATTCCGATCAGCGACTACAATCGCGTGGTGCTGGGCTTTGCCAAGGTATATTTGCCGGCGAACCAGCCCAAACCCGGCAACCGGTCGCTCTGCGCGATCTTTGTCGGAGTGGCCGATCTTGACGGCAGCGGCTCGGGCGGCAGTTCGAGTTCCTCCGGCCGGACGGTTGCCAGGCTGATCGAATAGGCATAACCTATTTACTTTCATTCACATCCTACGGGAATCGTGTTGGGCGATTTCCCGTCGGGCTAAG
>JANMSA010000161.1:0-4527 GCA_031388865.1 Acidobacteriota bacterium
GAAGATGCTCCTCATCGGCACGCGCGGCCGGGGGGGAGGAATCACCACAGAGGCACAGAGGAGCACGGAGGGCCACAACCAACCGTACTGCCGCGAGCGTGTTCGCGACAGCGATCCGTGACGTTCCATGCTGTCATCCAGGGGCGTGAGTCGAGGGACCTGGGCGGGAGGGGCATCCAATGCTCATGACTGTCGCCCCGCCCAGGTCCCTCGACTCACGCCCCTGGATGACAGGATGGAACGTCACGGATCGCTGTCGCGCACACGCTTGCGGCAGCACGGGTTGGTTGCGGCTACGCCGCGCTGTGCTCTCTGTGGTGAGTCCCCCGTGCGATCGTGCCTATCCGGGGAGTGCTAAAAAAAGAGTGAGCTGCGTCACATGGCGGACCGTTGACACGGTGCTCCATAGGCTGCAAACTCGCCTGTCCAAATCAATCGCCGCATCTCGCTGTGGCCACCGGCTCTTCTGTCCGGAGCTGGAGGTTGAAACCAGGTCCATGACTCACGCTCTCGATTGGGTGTCCTCGAATCGTATTCCGGTCGTTGCGGACAGCGCGGCCGCTGCGACGTTCGTCGACCGTCTGCGCGACCACGCGACAACCCACCCTGACCGTGCCGCTTGCACGTTCCTCGACTCGGAAGGCGAGGAGGTCGCGACGTACTCGTACGCGGACCTCGATCGTCGCGCCCGCGCCATCGCGGCGGAGCTCGGCGCGCGCGCAGCGTTCGGCGAGAGAGTGCTGCTTCTCTACGCGCCCGGAATCGAGTTCGTTGCTGGATTCTTCGGCTGCCTTTACGCAGGAGCGGTTGCGGTTCCGCTGCCGGCGCCGCGGCCGGGCCGGAACGGGCGCGGTCTCAATCGCATCTCCAACGCCTCCGCTGATGCAACGGCGAAGTTTGCGTTGACCTCTGCTTCCGCGCTCGCGAAGACGCGCGAGCGGCTCGGAGACGCGGCACACGTCGACTGGATCGCGACCGACGCGCTCGACGACGCTCGCGCTCGCGACTGGCGCCGGCCAGCAATCGATGGCGACACGCTCGCCATGCTGCAGTACACCTCCGGATCCACTTCCGCTCCTCGCGGAGTGATGGTCACCCATCGCAATTTGCTCCACAACCAGGAGCTCATCTCCCGCGCTTGCGGCCTCACCGCGGACGATGTGGTGGTGAGCTGGCTCCCGACGTTCCATGACATGGGACTGATTGGCTTCGTCCTTCAGCCGATCTTCGCCGGCGCACAGGTGGTGCTCTTTTCGCCGGCCGCGTTCCTCCAGCAGCCGCTCTCGTGGTTGCGGACGATCTCGCGATATCGCGCGTACGCCACAGGCGGCCCCGACTTCGCGTACGACCTGTGCGCGCGCACCGTCACGGATGCTCAGAAGGAGGACCTGGACCTCTCGTCATTGAAGGTGGCCTTCAGCGGCTCGGAGCCGGTGAGAGCCGAGACGCTGAAGCGGTTCACCAGCGTCTTCGAGCCGTGCGGGTTCAGCCGGAAAGCGTTTTTACCCTCGTACGGACTGGCGGAGGCGACGTTGTTCGTGTCGGGGTGCCTGCATGCAGACGATCCGACCTTCCTGTCGATCGACAGCGCCGCTCTCGCGCTGGGGCACCTGCTGGCATCGGAGAGCGTTGTGGACGGCCGGCAGCTGGTAGGGTGTGGCCCGGCCGGGGACGGCCTGACGGTTCGGATCATCGACCCTCACACGAGCACTCCCGTTGCACCGGGAGAAGTCGGCGAGATCTGGGTGAAAGGCGACAGCGTCGCGCGCGGGTACTGGCAGAAGCCTGTTGAATCAGAACACCACTTCCGGGCCATGACCGCCACGCACGAAGGCCCGTTCCTGCGCACCGGCGATCTTGGCGTGCTGCACGGCCGCGAGCTCTTCGTCACCGGCAGGCTGAAAGACCTGATCATCATCCGCGGCCAGAACTACTACCCGCATGATGTGGAGCAGACGGTCGAGGGCGCGCATGCGCTGGTGCGGGCGTCCTGCGTGGCCGCTTTCTCGGTCGATGCAGGTGGCGAAGAAAAGCTCGTCATCGCATTGGAGACCGACCCGAGGAAGCGCAGTCGCGAACGAGACGCTGACATCGAGCCGCTCGCTGCGACGGTGCGTGCTGCGGTATCCGAAAAGCACGATCTCGAGGTGCACGCCGTGCTCGTGCTGGAGCCGGGAACGATCCCCAAGACCTCCAGCGGAAAGATTCAGCGCAGTGCCTGTCGAGATGCCTGGATTGCGGGAGAGCTCCAGCTCTTGGGTGCGAGCGTCCTCTCGGCTGCGCTGGTGCAGGATGACCTGACGAGTGAGCAACTCCTCTCCACCGGCGCGACCATCTCCAGACAGCTCCTGGTGCGTTGGCTGATCCACTCGCTGGCAGGTCTGATCGGGATCTCACCCGTTGGCCTCAAAGCAGACGAGGCGATCGTCCACGTCGGTGCCGACTCGCTCCGGATCATGGAGTGGGGTGCAGCAATCGAGGCGCGTTTCGGCGCGCGTCTGTCGCTGGAGAGCCTCGCCAATGGAGCGTCATTCGACGATCTGGCCACGTTTGTTCTGGCGGAGTTGAGCTCGCCCGGTCGCAACACGGCTGTGCCGCTCGTCGCCGATCCTGACCATGCGAACGAACCGTTTCCGCTGACCGACATTCAACAGGCGTACATCGCCGGCCGCACTGCCGCCTATCAACTGGGCGGTGTGGGCTGCCACGTCTACTTCGAGTTCGATATCCAGTCCCTCGATGCGGGTCGTCTCGAGCGTGCCTGGCAGCGGCTGATCGACAGACACGACATGCTGCGGACGATCGTGAATGAAGATGGGACCCAGCAGGTGCTCGCGGGCCGCCGAGAGTACAAGTTTGGCGTCGCCGACGTTCGCGATGAGCTGGCGTCGCAAGCTGCGCTGTTGCAGGAGGTGCGGCGGGAGCTCTCAAATCGCGTGTTCGCACCTGCGGAGTGGCCGCTCTTCGACCTCCGGTTCACGAACCTGCCTGAGGGAACACGGCTGCACTTTGCAATCGATCTGCTGATTGCGGACGCTTCCAGCCTCCTGCTCCTGTTCTCTGAGTGGATGCATCTGTACAAGGGCGACCCTGAGCTCCCTCCGCTGGAAGTGACGTTCCGCGACTACGTGATTGCGGCGAGCATCGGCAGAGCGGAGCGCGGGTACGACCAGTCGCTGCTGTACTGGCGCGAACAGCTCGATGCGCTGCCTCCCGCGCCCGAGCTTCCACTCGCCAAAGATCCCTCGCTGGTCCAGCAGGCGGCGTTCACGCGCCGCACGAGAGCGCTCGACCCCAAGACCTGGTCGACGCTTCGGTCGATGGCATCCGAGTGGGGCGTGACCGCTTCGGGACTTCTGCTCGCCGCTTACGCCGAGGTGCTCGCCAGGTGGAGCAAGCGCGAGCAGTTCACCCTCAACCTCACCATCTCCGACAGGCAGCCGCTTCACCCGGACGTCCCGCGGATCGTGGGGGACTTCACTTCGATCGTTCTGGTGCCGTTCGACCGCGCCGCGGGAGCGGATTTCCGTTCGCGAGCGACGCGCGTGCAGGAACAGCTCTGGCGCAATCTCGATCACAGGATCGTCAGCGGTGTCCAGGTGATTCGCGAGCTCGCCCAGCGTGGTCATGGCGCGCAGGCGGCGATGCCGGTCGTGTTCACCAGCACACTCGACACGCGCGACCGTGAGTCGATCGATGAGAGCGCGCACTGGCTTGGAGCGCCCGTGTTTGGAGTGAGCCGCACGCCTCAGGTGTGGCTCGACCACTCCGTCAGCGAGTACGAGGGTGCCCTGACGCTGAACTGGGACGCGGTGGAGGAGCTGTTCCCGGCAGGGCTTCTGGATGATCTCGTTTCCGCCAACGCGTCGCTCCTGGAGCTGCTTGCCGAAGGGGCCCAGATCGGCCGTGAGGCGTCGATCGAGCTGCTTCCCGCTCACCAGCTCGCGCGGCGTGCGCTCGCAAACGACACCGAGGTGACGCTTCCCGGTGGGACGCTCGCATCGCTGTTCGAACAGTCTGCAGAACGCAGCGCCGGGCAGCTCGCGCTCGTGGCAGGGACGAAGCGGATGACGTATGCGGAGCTCTCCCGCCGTTCGGCGGGGATCGCTGCGCAGCTCGTGCAACGCGCGGTGCAGCCGGGCGCGCCCGTTGCCATCGTGATGGAGAGTGGTTGGGAGCAGGTGGTCGCCGCGGTGGGCATCGCGCGAGCGGGAGCAGCCTACGTTCCGATCGACGCGGCACTTCCCACCGACCGACTGCTGCGCGTTCTGGCGCATTCGCAGGCGTCTATGGTGATCACGCAGCCCGCCGTTGAGGCCCGCGTCGCGTGGCCACTCGCGATCGACCGCATCGTCGTCACGGATCACGACGATGGCGCCGAAGTCCCCACTCCGTCCTCTGGAAGCGGCGCGCTCGACCTCGCGTACGTGATTTACACCTCCGGCTCAACGGGCGAGCCGAAGGGCGTGGCCATCGATCATCGTGGTGCCGTCAACACGATCGACGATCTGAACGCGCGGTTCGGCG
>JANMSA010000270.1:0-2391 GCA_031388865.1 Acidobacteriota bacterium
TCCGACAATGCCGCCTGGTACTTTAGAGGAATATGGGCCTCAATGGCGGCAAAGATCCAAAATAAATTCAGCGAGAGCACTTCTTGGGTAATCGCCTGGGCCTGCTCCGTCGTCGCCTCAATGCCATATTCTTCCAGTAGATCGCGCGCTACGGGTGGGACACACTGGCGGACGCTTTGAACGCAGTGCGTGGCCTCTACATCAGTTACGACCGGAACTACACCTACCTTGGCATTCGCGGCTTCGGCCGGCCGACCGATTACAACAATCGTCTTCTAGTGATGATCGACGGCCATAGTATGAACGAGCACGTCTTTGGCTCGGCGAATATCGGCAGCGAGCTGGCGCTCGACCTCAGTGAAGTCGACCGGATTGAGTTCGTCCGCGGACCGGGGTCGGTGCTCTACGGAAGCGGTGCGATGTTCGGGGTGATCAACGTGATCACGCGGCGGGCCGATTCGGCTGGCGTGCTGCGCGTCGAAGCGTCAGCGGGGTCGGCGGGACGACGCGGCGGCGCTGTCGCCTTCGGAAGATCGTTTGGGGAGACCAGCGTGAGAGTGGCGGCAAATCGCCGGTCCACCGAAGGCCTCGACCTTCACTACCGCGAGTACGAGGAGAGCGGCCACAGCGATGGCGTAGCGCACGGCCTCGACTACGACGATGTCTTTGGCGTGATGGCCAGCCTGACGCGACGCGACCTGCGAGTGAGCGCGTTCCTCAGCCATCGGCGGAAGGGCATTCCCACGGGCGCATTCGAGACGAACTTCGACGAACGCTCTGAAACGCTCGACGAGCAGCGCTTCATGGACGTGCTCTATACGCCCCAACTCTCCGCCCGAAGCCAGCTCGAGATCCGCGCCTTCCTCGACTCGTACCGCTACTTCGGCAACTACGCGTACGACAAAACTATTAGCGAAGACTCGGACGGTCTGTTCTCCGGAGCCGAGGTGCGGGCGATGTTCGACCTGCGGTCAAATCATCGTTTGACGGTGGGTGCGCAGTACATCGACGAGCTGCGGATGGAGTACGGGCAGACGGGCAGCGCGAACCGCACCAGGACCAACACCGACCAGTGGTCGACGTACGCGCAGTACGAGTACCAGCCGCTCGAGAATCTCTCCACGGTAGCCGGGCTGCGATTCGACCACCAGGCTGGCTATGGCGGGAGAACGACTCCGCGTCTGGCGATCATCTTTCATCCCAACCAAAGCGCCGCGGTAAAGCTTCTCTACGGCGAGGCCTTCCGCAGACCGACACCGTGGGAACGCGATTACGAAGACGTCGAGTACGGCTACCTGGCGAACCGAGAGCTCGAAGACGAGAGCATCCGCACCTCAGAAATCGTGTGGGAGCAGAGGCTTTCACCCGAGGTGCTGGCCGTGTTCTCCGCGTACCACTTCTCCGTGAACGATCTCATCGCACAGCACGCAAACCCGGAACGAGGGCTGCTGCAGTTCGTCAACCGGGGTTCGGTGTCGAGCCGCGGGCTGGAGATGGAGTTGAACTATCGCTCCGCGAACGGATTCTGGAGCTTCATGAACTATGCGATTCAGAAGGCGGAGGAACGCGGTGAATGGTCCCCTAATTCGCCGCAGCACATCGTCAGCATGGGGGCATCGGCTCCACTCACGAAACGGCTCAACGGAGGTATCGAGCTCCTGTACGAGTCGGCGCGGCGGACTGTGGTCGGCACAGAAACCCGTCCGTTCGCGATCGCGAACGCTACGTTTTCGGCGCGGCTCGCCGGAGGGCTGAGTCTCGTTGGTCTGGTTCGGAACGCATTCGATACCGCGTATGCCGTGCCCGGCGGGTACGAGCATCGCCAGGCTGCGATCGATCAAGACGGCCGAAGTTTCCTGGTTCGACTGGTGTACCAGCGGTGAGCAGCCGGAAGGCGATGGGCAGAAGATTCCTCGCCATCGGTGTGATGGTGGTGCTGTTCGGCGGATCCGTGGCGGGGCAGCAGCGCGTCCTCGTCCCGCCGGAGGTTCAGCTTGCCTTGTTCAGGAAGATCTGGACCCTTGACCGGAACTTCCCCCGCCAGCCGACAACCACCGTAGCCATTTTGTATCAACGCCTCTACCGCGAGTCCTACGTTGCGAAAGAGGAGATCCTGAATGCCGGTCGCAACGTGCCTGGACTTCAGTTCGTGACGATCGATATCGACGCCGCGGGGCCCGACGAGCGACAATTTGACCACGTCGACGTCGTCTATCTCGCGCCGTTGCGCGCCGTGGAGTTGGCGGCGCGGCTCGCCAGGACGCGCGCGCGGGCAATCCGCTCGGTCACCGGGGTCCCGGAGTACGTGGCCAGGGGCGTGGCTGTCGGTATCACCGTGGAGCGCAACCGACCGGTGATTCTCATCAATCTCGAAGCAGCTCGCACCGAAGG
>JANMSA010000295.1:0-6459 GCA_031388865.1 Acidobacteriota bacterium
CGCTCAAGGACAAGCGGCAGGTCGTGGGCAGCCACCCCGACCCGCGGCGCAGCACGTTTAAATGCTCCGCCCAACAGGTCGCCCCCCACGACCAGCACGAGCGGGCGCGGATGGCCGTCTCCTTCATCGCGGACCGCCACGACTCGGCAGACTCATTGCTGGATCGAATCCAGCAGTTCGTGGAGAGTCACTCCAACGCTCTCCTGGCAGGGTGGACGAGCGAGAAGCTGGAGTTCGATGAAGAGGTTTCTCTCGAGTCTTGAGCTTTGAGACTGCCCTCACGTCCCGCCCAGAATCACGTGCATGAATTCATCCGCGGCGCCTTTGCGCTCGGTTGCGATGACGAACGACTGCCCGTCCGGCGCTGCCACGAAGTGACGGAACTGGTCCGGGGTCTGGAACAGGTTCGACAGAGTGACTGCGTCCCATCTCTCCCCGGATTCCGGCACTGCGCTGACGACCATGTTGTCGGGACCGATGAAGAAGAGCTCCTTCGCGTCCGCCCTCCATTTCGGCAGGCTCCCTCCCGCAGTCGAGATTCGGATCGGTTCGAGCTCCGTAAGGACCAGACTCTGGAGGTAGACCTCGCGAGCTCCCGTGGTGTCGGACGAGTAGGCCAGCCACCTCCCGTCACGTGAGACCGCAGGTTCATCTTCGTTGAACTTCGTCGCCAGGAACGGCTTCGTGCTCTTCGTCGCTGGCGTGTACTTCAGGATGTCGGTGCCCCGCCCGGAGTTGTCTGCGTAGTAGACGGACTGGCCGTCCGCCGTGAACTCCGCCGAGGACTGAAAGGAGCCACGCGGGGTGAGCTCTTCGTGTCCGGAGCCGGAGAGCCCTCTGCGCACGAGGTGAGGGAAGGTCCCCCCATCCGTCCCCGAATAGACGATCGACCGGCTGTCCGGTGACCATGAGGGTGCGAATTCGTTGGCGTCGTCGCTGGTGAATCGCTCGCGCACGCCGCGGGCGAGATCGTAGATCCAGAGGTCCATTAATCCGGTGCCTTTGGCCTTGACCGTGACGACCGCCTTCTTGCCATCGGGGGAGAGGTCGTGATCCAGGAAACGATTCTGATCGTCGATCGTGCGGGTGATCGCTCCTTTCCGGTCCATGATCATCAACCTGCCGGTGCTCGTTTCCGTCCGATAGAGGATAGCTCCGCCAGGGGAAGCGTCGAAGTCTGCCCGGCCCGTCGAATAGAAGTAAGAGACATCGGCTGCGACCAGCTCCGGGTCTCCGCGGCTTTCTCCCGTCTTCAGGTTGAAGCGCTGGCTGAGAAGACTGCCGTCACGAACGTACACAAGCCGGCCGGGTCCGGCCAGCCTCGCAAATGAGCTGTTTCGAGTCAGGGCCACTCGAACGGAAGGATCGTCGAGGGCGGCCAGATAGAGCGTCTTCTCCATTGAGCCCTGGTGCAAAGCCTGGTAGAGAAAGTGCTGGCCGTCGGGGAGCAGCAGTGGCCAGGTGTGAACCGACTCGCCCCGCTGCAGCTTGGTCACAGAGACGGGCTTTCCACCGCTCGCCTCCACGCGATAGATCGCCCTTCGCTCGCCACGGGAATTGCCAAAGAGAATCGTGTCTCCCTGCCACGAGGCCCGCGTTCCGTTGGGATTCACCTCACAGATGGCCTGGGGAGGGGTGTCACCACCGATGCGCGTCTTCCACATCCTGCCGCCGGCGGAGAACCCGATCCACTGGCCATCCGAGGACCAGAACGGGCTGACGGCATTCTCCGAGCCCGCGATCTTCGTCACCGCGAACGAGTCCAGGCGGCGCAGGTACAGCTCCCGGGTTTTTGCGCTCGTCGCGACGAAGACGATCGATCGGCCGTCCGGCGAGATCACGAAGACATTGAGCTCCGGCGAGTAGCTTGGTTGCAGGCCGGCCGGCTGCGCGAACATCAGGCTCACTGGCGCGGTCCGCGTGTGAGCCGGAGAGAGAAACCGTGCTCCCAGCCATCCGAGGAGCGCGGCCAGGAGGGCCGCGGCAGCAACCAGCCCTGCAGTGGGAACGCGATGACGCGGTAGAACGGCGGGAGAGGGCTCCGACGTGGACGACGATTCGCTGAGCCAGCGCAGCTGCCGCCCGACATCGTGCGCGGTCTGCCAGCGGTCCTCGGGATTCTTCTCCAGGGCGGTCACGATGATCCTCTCCAGCGCGGGGGTGATCGCGGGCTGGAGAGATCGGATCGGGACGGGATCGCTCGAAAGGATCGCGGCGACGCACGCGGCTTTCGACGACGACGGAAACGGCCTCTGACCGGTGGCCATCTCGTAGAGCACGACTCCGAGCGAGAAAATGTCGGTGCGGGCATCGAGAGGCTTTCCCTGCAGCTGCTCCGGCGACATATACGCCGTGGTGCCGACGATCGCACCCTCTTCGGTCAGATTGCGAACGATCGTGTCCGGCGCGGACTCATCCGAGAAGAGGCGCTCCGGCTCCATGAACTTCGCCAGGCCGAAGTCGAGGATCTTCGCCCCGGCGTTCGTGATCATGATGTTGCCCGGCTTCAGATCACGATGAGTGATGCCGGCCCGGTGCGCCTGCTGCAGCCCCTCGGCGATCTGTGCGCCGTATCGCAGGACGAGACTGCCGGGCAGCGGCCCGCCGGCAAGTCGCTCCGCGAGAGACTCTCCCTCCAGATGCTCCATGACCAGGTAGTCGATCCCGTCGGCGTGACCGACGTCGAACAGCGTGCAGATGTTCGGATGAGAAAGCGAGGAGATGGCCCGCGCCTCGCGGTCGAAGCGCGCACGGAGTTTCTCGTCCGCGTGCAGCCCGGGAGGAAGGACTTTGACGGCCACGGTCCGCTGCAGCCGTGTGTCGCGCGCGCGATAGACCTCGCCCATTCCACCGGCACCCAGCAGCGAGACAATTTCGTACGGGCCGAGCATACGGCCACGCTCCATGGTCATTTGCGTGGATGATAGCTTCGATCGCGGACGCGGGACGCGGGACGCGGGACGAGGGACGAGGGACGAGGGGCGAGGGACGAGGGACGAGGGACGAGGGGCGAGGGGCGAGGGACGAGGGGTGACCGCCACGCGAGACGGCAGACTCATTGCTGAGTAGAATCCTGCAGCGCGCTTCGCTCAGGATTGCAAAAACAATGAAGAAAACAAGACGTACCACCAGGGTGGGAGAGAACATCCGCGACGCCCTGATTCAGGTTCTGCGCACGGATGTGCGCGACTTCGACATGGGCTGGTCCTCGATCAGCGAGGTCGAGGTCGCCCCGGACCTCCACTACGCGAAGGTCTACATCACCGGCCTCAAGGAAGAGGACACACTGGCGACCGTGGATGAGCTTCGGCGCGTGGCTGGCCAGGCGCGCCATCATCTGGCCCGGCGCCTGAACCTGCGCTATACCCCCGAGCTGGACTTCCGCTACGACGAATCGGCGATGCGCGCGTTGCGCATCGAGACGATCCTGCACGAGGTGCTGCCGAAGGGCGGGACGAGCGAGCAGGAAGAGCCGGACGCTGAGCCCGAGGACGAGTAGAGGCGGGTGGTGGTTGTCGGTTTGGTTGCTGGTTGTCGGTTGTCAGTTGTCAGTTGTCTGAGCATCTTCGCCTGGGCGAGGAGTCCCGAGACCGGTCGAGAGAGCCGGTCTCGCTATCGGTGCTTCGGCCTCTCTGCGTGCGCCCTGAGCTTCGCAAATGTCACCCAGACCAGAAGTTGCAGACAACCGCCAACCGCCAACCGTATAACATCTGCTACGATCCAGCGGCCCGAAGTGGGCTCAGGAAGGACGAACCGACATTGCCCAATCCCTTCTCCCTCACCCGCACTGCCGAGAGTGAATTGACGGTGCTGGCACTCGACGGGTTTCTCGATGCTCATACAGCCCCCCAGTTCGAGAAGGGGATTCAGGCCGAGATCGATGGCGGGCACCTGCAGCTCATCGTCGACTGCGGAAAGTTGACCTACATTTCATCGGCAGGGCTGGGCGTGTTCATGGGGTTCATCGAGGAACTGCGCGAACGCGGAGGCGACATCAAGATCTGCGGCCTGACGCCGAAGGTGGAGCAGGTGTTCGAGATCCTCGGGTTCCACGCGCTCTACGACATCGTTCCCGACACAGCGGCGGCCGTGCAGCGATTCGCTGACGCACCCGTCAAGCAGGTCTGAGCATGACCGCCCTCGAGAACACATTCACGCTTGACGTACCGTCCACGACGCAGAATCTGGCGCTGATCCGCGATTTCGTGACCCGGGTGGGTTCGCAGGCGGGCCTGGACGCGTCGGAAGTGGGCCAGCTCGAGCTCGCCGTCGACGAGGCCTGTGCCAACGTGATCGAGCACGCGTACGGCGACGATAAGACCAAACAGGTGATGATCCGCGCGGTCTTTGATGAGGACACGCTGCGCATCCATGTCATCGACACCGGGCAGGGCTTCGATCCGACGACGGTGCCGGAACAGGAGCTGAAAGATCTCATCGCCAAACGCCGCACGGGCGGTCTGGGCATGCGCCTCATCAAGACCTTGATGGATGAGGTGCACTACGAGATCGAGCCAGGGAAGAAGAACGAACTGCGCATGGTGAAGAAGTTGCGCAAGCCGTAGCCGGAGGATCGGTTGATGTCTCTTCAGCGATTCTCAGTCCTCAATCCTCAATCCTCAATCCTCAATCCTCAATCCGGTCAGCGATGAGCCTGACGTTCGAGAGTGCGCGCCTCGAAGCGCTGGTGGAGTCGGCACGCATGCTCCAGGGCGCGAGCGATGTCGATCAGCTGATGCAGCATCTACTGCGCTCGGCGATGGCGCACGTTCTGGCACGCCGCGGCTTCATCGCACGTGATGACGGCAACGGCCCGGCCGTGACGCACGCGCGAGGGATGTCGGCGGTGCACCCCGGTGCGCCTTACGACGAGGCCCAGCTGCGCGCCGCCGGCATCGAGCTCATTCTCCCCATAGGCGTGGGCGCGAAGCCGCTGGCGTTCCTGGGCGTGGGGACGTCGTCAGCACCTCTGACAGCGGATCACGAACAGTTCCTGATGGCGCTGGTGGGCATCTCCGCTGGTGCGGTGGAGAACGTCCGCTATGCAGCGGACGTCCGTCGTCTCAACCTGAATCTCGATCGCAAGCTGCAGGAACTGCGCACCCTGCTCGAGCTGGTTCGCGGTTTCACTTCGGTCGTCGAGCCGGAAGAGGTCATGCGCATGCTCGCCCTCACGCTGGCGGGACAATGGACGCTGTCCCGCTATGCGGTTGCCGCGTGGAAGGACGGGCATCCGCCAGTCATCCGCGCGAAGGGCGCCCGCCTGAACGATCTCGATGCGCTGCGCCAGTTCGCCGCGGCAATGCCGGAGGCGCTCACCGTCGATGCGGTGAGCTCGGAGCAGGTAAGAGAAGAGTTGATCGCGCAGAAGATCGCCGCGCTCATTCCGCTGCGCACGGGCGAGGAGACCATCGGAATCCTGCTCCTCGGTCCGCGACCGGGCGGCGCTGCGTACTCCTCCGACGAGCTCGAATACACGCGCGGACTGGCCGATCAGGCAGCGGTAGCACTCGAGAACGCGTGGCATTTTCGCGAGACAGTCGAGAAGAAAAAGATCGAGAAGGAGCTCGAGCTCGCGGCGGACATCCAGCGACGCCTCCTTCCGGCGACCCTCCCCTCGGTGGCCGGATACGAGGTGGCTGCGAACACGCGCCCTGCGCGGCATGTAGGCGGCGACTACTACGACGCGATTCAGCGCGCGGACGGTCGCATCGTCTACTGCGTCGCCGACGTTTCGGGAAAGGGCATCGCAGCGTCGCTGCTGATGAGCAACTTCCAGGCGTCGCTGCGCGCGCTCCTCTCGAGCGGTGTGCCGCTCGTGGAAGTCGTCACGCGGATGAACAACCTGATGCACGCGTCCACGGCGGCCAACAAGTACGTGACCGCGATCTTCATGGACGTCGATCCCAAAAGCGGTCACGCCCGCGTGGTGAACGCTGGTCACAACGACGGGATCATCCTGCGCGCCGACTCAACTGCCGAGAGGCTCAAGGTGGGCGGACTCGCCGTCGGCTTGATGCCCGGGCGCACCTACACAGAGTCGGAGTGGCACCTCGCTCCCGGCGACCTGGTGGCCCTCTACAGCGACGGCGTGACGGAAGCCAACGATCCTGACGAGAACGAGTATTCGATCGAGCGTCTCATCGAGTTATTGCGCGAGAAGCGCAGCTCCAACGCGGAAGAGATCGTGCGCGCCACCTACGAGGGCGTCGACGCCTTCGCCGCCACAGCGCCGCAGTACGACGACATCACGATGATGGTGGTTCGCCGGTTGGCGTGAGCGCGTTCCCGGTGGTCGCTCGCTTCGCTCACACATGGAGGTGCCACGCTGCGTCGATGGACGGGAATCGATCCTTGGTGCTGAACACGACGTGAACGTGAAGGCTGCTGTGGGTCGAGGGCATCGCCAGATCCTCCGCGACCCCTGCCGGGGTCGAATCTTTACGCGCGGGTGGACCG
>JANMSA010000279.1:0-2252 GCA_031388865.1 Acidobacteriota bacterium
AAGATCCGAGATCTGATCCGTCAGAACGCGATTCACTTCTTCCGGCATGCTGCGGTCAAAGGACCGGAGACCAGCCTCGACGTGGATGACCTTGATACCGCGCTTCGCTGCCACGAGGGCGCACGCAAGCGTTGAATTCACATCACCGACGACGAGAACTGCGTCCAAGCCATGCTTGTCGCACACGTCGTCGAACGCGCTCAATACGCGTGCCGTCTGCTTGGCGTGGCCGCCTCCTCCGACGCCGAGGAACTCGTCGGGTTGCGGCATCTGAAGGTCCTCGAGTACGGCATCGCTCATGTTGCGGTCGTAGTGCTGCCCCGTGTGAACGAGGATCGGTATCAAAGTCATCCATGTCGAGGCTGGTCTTCGGTCCTTTGACCGCAGCATGCCGGAAGAAGTGAATCGCGTTCTGACGGATCAGATCTCGGATCTTCTGCTCATCACGAGTGAGGAGGCTTACGCAAATCTCGAACGGGAAGGCATCGCTCGGGAGAAGGTTCGCTTCGTTGGTAACCCGATGATTGACTCCCTGCGTACGATGCTGGAACGGCTTCCGAAGCGCTCGCCGTGGACGGATCGGGTCTCGCTGGATGGGCTGGATGGATCAAGCGGTCGGTATGTCGTTGTCACACTTCATCGGCCATCAAACGTCGACAAAATCGACGACCTGAAGCCGATCCTCGCGGCCATTCAAAGTATCGAGCCGCGCGTCCCGGTTTTCTTCCCCGTTCATCCGCGAACCGCGCAGACGATGCGCGCGTCAGGCGTTGCGTTGCTCGACGTGCCGCCCGACGGACGGCAACTCACGGCAGGCCTCTACAGCCTCCCGCCGCTGGCGTATCGCGAATTCCTCGACCTCATGCGTGGGTCGTCGCTCGTCATCACCGACTCCGGCGGGATCCAGGAGGAGACAACGGTTCTCGGCATCCCGTGCATCACCGTCCGCGCCAACACCGAGCGCCCTGTCACGGTCGAGCTCGGGACGAACGAGCTGGTGGGATGCTCACCAGACGCAATCTACGAAGCGGCCGGCCGCGCACTCAGCGGCCGATGGAAAAAGGGTATCGTGCCTCCGCTGTGGGACGGACACGCGGCCGAGCGAATCGTTGCCGCAGTCGCTGACCTCGCTGGATGATGAGACGGATGAACAGTATCGGGCTGGCGTTGCTTTCGATCGTTTTGAGCGGAGTTGCAATCGCTCGGTACGGCGGTGTCCGCGAGCAACGCGTGGTCCCTGCTGAATTCGCGCAGGAGTATGCGATCGATATCCGTCGTCCGGATGTAGCGATGAGCCTTCCTTTGGCACCGAGTGGTGACGTCGCGGCCGATCTTCTCGCCGACGCCACGCTGCGCGACGTCCTGGAGCCGACGAACCTCACCGACGTTTCGCCTGAGGTGCGCGCTGCGTGGCTGCGAGCCGTTCCCCGATACGACGAACAGATGGCGGCGGCGACGCAACTCATGCTTGGCGCGATCGCCACAAACCCCGGCTGGCCTTACCACCAATCACTCCTGGGGCAGCTCGTTTTCGCGCGCCGCAGCCAGGTGCTCTCGCCGTCACTCGTCACCGACTACGTTCACTGGTCGATTCCCATGCGCACAGCAGCCGCGTCGGCAGCGAACGATGATGCTCCCTGGCAATCACTCGCCATCGCGTACCTGCAGACCTGGCCCATGCTCTCCGCGGTTCACCGGCCGACCGCACCTGCGGTGTTTCATCGCGCCTTCGCTGACGCCGACTTTGTCCGCAACGCATTCGCGCCCGCAACGGAGATCGTCGGCACGCCGACTGCGATCAGCTTTCTCCCGGACGCGCCAGGGCCGCTCTGGAGTGCGTTCGAACACCTTGCGAAGTCTGGTCAGATGGACGCCGCATGGTCCGTATTTCGACGGTGGGATGCCGCAGAGTGGCGTCAGCGAAACGCTGACCTGATGACGATCGAGCACTTCAGCAGGCGGGGCGACGTCGAGCAGGTGCGACAACGCTGCTCCACGTGGGCGGTTGCTCATTCCGTTTGGGACTACGATTCCGAACCGGCTAGGGCGCAGGCTGCGCGGCTCTTGAGTCTATGGCCGGAGGGCGCCGGACGATGGCTGGGAGATCCGCGCGCTGAGATCGTCCGATATTTTCTCGCCGGCAGAACCAGCAGTATCAACGGGGCTTTTCTCGCTGCTGCCGTCGAGCGCCTCGAGGGCGTGCCCGCAGCGATTCAGGCTCAAGTGAGAGTGCTCGCGTCCGATATTGCGGG
>JANMSA010000312.1:0-20651 GCA_031388865.1 Acidobacteriota bacterium
CGATTCAGCCGCGTGTCACGCGCGCGGAAGACTTCGCCCATGCCTCCGGCACCGATCGGCGCGACGATCTCGTACGGGCCGAGGCGAGTACCGCTGGTCGTCGTCATCGCGGAGGCACCTTCGCGTTCAGCTCTTCGAACCAGTTGAGGACGATGTTGATCCGCGTCGGGATCGCCTGCGGTTCGGGAATCACCACGAGGAATCGCGAGCCGTCCGGAGAGACCGCGTATCCGGGATGTTGCGGACTGCGTGCGTTCGCGATGCGGAGGTCGAACAGCTTGCGCGTCTCTCCGACCTCGATCGCATCCGGCGACGTGTCGACGTTCACCGCAACGAGCGAGTCTCCGCGGCGATAGAAAAGCTCCTTTCCATCCGGAGACCAGCGGGCAGAGAACCCTCCTTCCGTCGACACGGCGGCAACCTCGTCGGGCCGGGCCACGGAGCACACGTAGATCTCGTCGCGGCCCGTTTCATCGGACGAATACGCTACCGCGCGGCCATCGGGCGAGAACTGCGCGCCGACCTTGCTGAAAGGGGAAATGAGAAAGGGCTTCACTTCGCCGCTCGGCGTGAGAAGAAAGAAGTCCGATCCAGTTCCCTTCGAGCGTTCGGCGAAGAGGAGCGTCCCGTCGGGTGCAGTGGTCAGCGGCATTTGAATCCCCTTGCGCGCGAGCACTCGCGTCGCCACGCCGCCGCGAGCCCGGACGCTGTAGAGGTCCCAGTCGCCGCCGCGATTGGAGGCGAAGAACACGCGCGATCCGTCGGGGCTCCAGCTCTGCACCATGTTGAAGCCTTCGGCGTCGAGTGTCAGGCGCGTCAGCGTTCCACGGCGCAACTCCATCGCCCACAGCGCCGAGTTCTGGCCGACGACGATACGGGTACCGTCCGGGGAGAGCGAGGGATCGACGAACGTCCCCGGCTTTTCCGAAAGGGGCGTGACGTTCCCCGCGCGATCGACCCACGCCAATGTGCCGAGACTCGGGTTGCCGGGCACATACGCGAGTGTTCCGTTGTCGGCGACGGCGTACCAGGAGAGAGAGATGTTCACGGTCGCGAACACATCGTCGACAACGAGCGTGTGCTCCGCGTCCACCCTCGGACGGGCTGGATCGAATCGCACGGCCGATACGCCACGGGTTCCGGATGTCAGCACGTGTCCGGATCGCGCATGACTGAACTGCGAGTAGGCAATTCTGGCCGGCGCGCGCGTCCAGCTTTTCGACTGAAGATCCATGAGACCAAGGGCACGCAGCATCTGATTCTGTCCGCCCCAGAGGGTGAAGAGCACCTGATCTTCGCCGGAGAGGAACTGCGGATAGACGTGTGCGTATCCATTGACGGCGCCATCCGGCGCGGTCAGTGACTCCGGCTTGCCGCCCGCGGCTGGCACCCGCATGAGACCGGACATGAGCGTCGGGACATAGACGATGGTTCCGTCGTCTCCCCAGGTGCCGCCGAAGGTCTGATACGACGCGTCGGCGAGCGACACCGGCGCGCCACCCGCAACCGGAGCGACCATCAGTTTTCCGCTCGCGAAGAAGCCGATCTTCGTGCCGTCGGGCGAGAAGAACGGCTGCTGCGCGCTCGCGCTCTCGGGGACGACGGTCGACTCGAAGCGATCCAGCGCGCGGAGGTGCAATCGCGAAACGCCATTCGCATCGCGCACAACGTAACCGATGCGTCGCCCATCGCGCGAAATCGCCGGGCCGCTGTTGCCGGCCAGAATCTCGCCAGGCGCCATCTCGATCGAGAAGCGCGTGACGACGGGAGCGGGGGTCGGATGCAGGCGTGACCAGCTCCACGCACCGAAAAGCGCGGCCCCGGCGATCGCCAGAATCGTGAGCCCGAGATTCAACGCGCGCCGCCTCGCGGCGCTGCCAACTGGCGTCGCGGACTCCAGGAAGAGGCTCACGCTGCCCGCCGGATCACTCAGTGCGACGCGTACTTCGCCGATGTCGCGCAACCGCTTGCGCGGATCACGCTCCAGGCACCTTACGAGAACGTGACGAATCGCGGGCGGCGCATCCTCGGGCAGCCCGTCCAGAGAAACGCTCTGCCGGAGCACGGCCGCGAGCGTGTCGCTGACGGTATCACCGGCGAACAGGCGCCGCGCAGTGAGCATCTCATAGAGGAGCACGCCGAACGACCAGATGTCGGCGCGCTTGTCGACCACCTTGCCCCTCGCCTGCTCGGGCGACATGTAGGCTGCAGTGCCGAGGATGATGCCGGCATCCGTCATCGGGCGCGCCATCGTTGGCGAGTTTTCGAGGCCCGCGTCCCCCGACGCAGGATCGCCCTCGTAAGCTTTGGCCAGTCCGAAGTCGAGGATCTTGACAGTGCCGTCGGACGTGACTTTGACGTTGGCGGGCTTGAGATCGCGATGGACGATGCCCTTCTCGTGCGCGGCCTCGAGGCCTTCAGCAATCTGCCGCGCGATGTCGATCGCCTCATCGACCGGGATCGCTCCGCGCGTCAGTCGTTGCGCGAGGTCTTCGCCTTCCACCAGTTCGAGGGCGAGGCCGACCACACCGTCCGATTCTTCGATGCCGTAGATCGCGGCGATGTTCGGGTGATTCAGCGAGGCGACCACTTGCGCCTCACGGCGGAATCGCGCCACGCGCTCCTTGTCCTGCGCGAATGCCGCGGGTAGAACTTTGATCGCCACGTCGCGATTCAGCCGCGTGTCACGCGCGCGGAAGACCTCGCCCATGCCGCCGGCCCCGAGGGCCGAGAGGATCTCGTATGGTCCAACCTGGGAGCCCGTGGCCAACACCATCCGGCGGAATTTTTCCTCGGCCTAACTGGAACCAACTGGATGCGATTGGCGAGCATTGTAACGGACAACGAGGGATGGGTTTCGAGGGTCGCACATAACTCGGCGCCGCTCAATTCCCTCTGAAGCTCGCGATTCGTAGCCGCCGTAGGCGGCGAGAGGCAATAGCCCCCGGCTAGGCCCAATGGCCCTAAGTTAAGCGGATTCGTGGTCGTGTTTTGTCGGTGCGGGCTTCCTTCTGGCGGATCGCTTTCGTGACGATCTGATAGTTGCTCATCTTTCGTTTCACGCCGCGAGGGTAGTGCCGTCCAGGTCGGTAACGCACACGCTCCTCCAGAGTTTCGGCGCGCATGAGGTCGAAGACGTAGCTACGCTCCTGAGGGGGGAAAAGAAACGAACCAGGGAAGCTTTCGGTGAACCACTCGAAGGGTGTGTACGAACGAGAGCTCCTCGGTCGAGATGTCTTCTGAGAGCGCAGCGTCATGCATCACGAATCTGACCCCGTAGTGCGCGAGCAAGAGGCCGAACACATCCTGACGGACCAGGTCCGGAAGCTTGCTCCGGAGCACGACGTGGCTCCCGCGAAGATGCGTTTTGATCTCATCGATAGCGGTCTCGATCGTCCATCTCTCCGAGTACAACCTGGCCAGCTCGAGCGCGGGAGCCTTCGCCACGTCGAGGATGTTCGTGACCAGGCGGTACGCTTCGCGGTACCCGTCAATTCGATAGTCGATGATCCGAACCGGGATCCCTTCGCGGTCCTCGCGCCGATGCTTCGGCGACGGGTAAAGCTTGCCCAGGTATGAGCCGTCGGACAACTTGCGCTGCTTCGGAAGCACGAGCTGATGCTTCGCTCTCCAGACCAGCTTCGCTCCCGTTGCAACTGCTTGGTTCCACAGGGGATAGCAGAAGAAATTCCGATCCGCGAGGCAGAGCATGTTGCGTCGCAACTTACCCAAAAGACGACGCGCCAGCGTGGTCTCTCCGACATCGCATCGATCCATCTCCGCGCCGAAGAATACGTGCGTTCCGTTCTCGATGAAGCCGACAACGCGCACCTGCGGATAGGCGCTGCGACCTCGGGAGGAGCCGGGCCGACCGAAGGCCTGTTCGTTCTCTTCAGACTCGGCAACATCCACAATGAAGCCATCGAGAGCGACCACGCGCCACGAGCCGAACCACGCACCTCGAGTGTTCTTGGTGGCGATCGGCCCCACACTGTTGTAGAGCGCCTCGATTGGCTCGGATCCCAGACGCTGACGCGCCTGGGTGATCGCTGAATCCGTCGCGATCTGAACACGCTCTGGCCAGATCCATCCGGCTCCATCGAGCAGCCGCCGCAGGACCTCCCGGCACCCAACACCGACGAACAGTCCAAGCGCGATCGTGTAGTAGACCATCATCAGCGGAGGCAACAGCCGCTTCCGCCGCCCTTCTCGCTCCGTCGCCTTCAGAATCGCGCGGACCGTGTCGAGCGGAAACGCCTCTGCGAGTACACCGATCCCTGCTTGCTCGATATCGAACCTCTGAGCGGAAACACCCATCACACCCTCCCTTGCTCAGCTCAATGATCGCTTAACTTAGGGCCATTGGGCCTAGAGGTCGGCCAGGAGAGGGCGCGTCCCGGCCGCGGCGCGCAAGCCCCACCAGACCAGCGCAACGAAAACGGAGACGTAGAAGAGTGTTGGCAGAAAGAGCCACGACGCCGGGTCGAAGACGAACAGGGATGCGTTGAGCCACGAGCTGCTGAACAACGCCACAGCGCCTGCCAGCAGCCCGGCCTTCCAGATGACCCCCACGTACACCGCCGCTGCCATCGCGACGAACGGCACCTCCGCTTCCATTTCCCGGCCGATGTTCGGCAGGGTCCCCAGCACCACCATCACCAGGATCGCCAGTGCATTGCTGCGTGTCACCGACTTGATCGCCGACCCGATGAACAGCGTGGCAACGCTCTGCAGTGGGACGCTGGCGAGCAGGGAACCGAGGGAGACGAGTGGCCAGACTCCCCCGGCGAGCTTTTCAGGGAAGGCATGATTCGGCAATGGCGCGTGTCCCAGCCATGCGGGCAGGACCACCAGCAGATGACCATAGAGGAGGTGAATGATTGCGCCGAAGAGGCAGCCCACGAGCACGTCGCGTCCCACGAGCGGGTCTCGAAAGCGGCCCGCAAGGACGCGGAACCAGGAGATGAGCAGCTCCGGCTGGCGGCGGCGGACGTACGGCTCCACGGCGATGTAGAACAGCCACATCGCGCCGGCGTTGAACAGAGCATTACCGACCATCCCCAGTACCACTCCCCACTCGTCCCCTGCGTTGCGGGTGTGATCCGCGCTCAGGAATCCGGCGGCGAGCAGCCCTGTGAATACGAAGACGCTGAGTTTTCGCGCCGCTCCCCGGTCGCCGCGTCCGCGCAACAGGTTCCGTCGCGCTACCAACGCTGCAACGATCCCTCCGATGGTGAAGACCATCGCGAACGCGCCGACGCCAGTGAACTGCTCTGTCGCTGTAGCGGTCGCGTTGGCCGCTCGCGTGCGCACCGGCGGGCGAGGGATCGCTCCCACCGAAGTCGGGAGGACCTCGAAGTAGACCGGCTTGCCGCGGAGCGATGCGGCACGTACGGACACCGAGATGTCGGGCCCGCTTGGAATGATGCCCCGCCACGCCAGCTTCGCGTCATTGTCCATGGGCGCGATCCACTCTTCATCCGCGAGCGCGAAGCTTCCGAACGGCAGACCCGCGGAGCGAAAAAACTCCGGCCACGATCCCACCGCATCCGTCGCGCGAGCTCCGGGCAGCGGCACATGCACGAACCTCACGAGCATGCCGCGCGAGTCGAGCATGACCCCGTTCATCCCCGGCACGTCGAGGGGTGGATCGTTCCAGGTGACGTCGCCGCCGCGTCCGCGTGCGACGATGGAGGTGGGGCTGTCGCGGTAGAGGAACGTCAGCGGCGAGCGCTCCGCCATGACCCCTTTTCGATCGAGGGAGGGGACTGCTCTGGCGATCATTCTCAAGAGCGTGATGTCTTTGTCGAACCAGTAGCGCGTACCCCTTTCGCGAGGCGTGTAGCCGGCTGCGGCGATTACCTGCCGTGCATGCGAGGAGAGCACGTGTGGCGACACCAGCGGCGCCTGGCGGTACAGCATGCTGTAGCGCGAGAGTGCGGCGATCGCGATCACGAGCAGCAGGGTCAGGGCTGCATACGCCCACGCGCGCGCGACGGGCAGGGCCACCGCGGTCTCCTCAGCGGCGATGAAGCGTGGCGACGGAGTCTCGCCTCCGCCCATGGCGCGGCGTCCGAGGTTGCTTCCCGGAAGCCCCGCGATGATGTCGCGGATGGAGGGTGGACGGTCCGCCGGCTTTCCTTCCAGGCAGCGGAGGATGATCCGCTCAACCGCGGGAGCGATCGTGCGCACGATCATCGATGGCCGCCGTGGAGGGAGACGGTGCGCGGCGATGACGTCCGTCACGCCCCCGCTGTACAACCGCTCGCCGGTGAAGAGCTCATACAGCACCAGCCCCAGTGAGTAGATATCCGAGGCCTCGGTTGCAGCCTGGCCGTCGAGCTGCTCCGGAGCCATGTATGCGGGCGTCCCGGCGATCGTTTCGCGCTCGCTGTCCTCCGCGGTCACGGCGAGCCCGAAGTCGGTGATGCGTACGCGACCGCGGCCGTCGATCATGACGTTGCCGGGCTTGAGATCGCGGTGGATGACTCCACCGTCATGGGCGGCGGCGAGACCCGCGCAGAGATCGCGTGCAACCTCGAGCGCCTTGTCCTCGGGAAGGCGTCCCACGCGTCGCAGAAGCGACGAGAGGTCTTCACCGTCGACGAACTCCATGGCGATGAAGTGCTGGTCGTCGACCTCGGCGATGTCGTAGACGCGGCAGACGTTCGGATGCGAGATCTGGCGGCCGATGCGCACCTCGCGCACGATGCGCTCGAGCACGCCCGGGCGATGCGCGACGCGCCGCGCGATGAACTTCAGCGCGACGGTCTGGCCGAGCTTCATGTCGTCGGCGCGATAGACCTCGCCCATGCCGCCGGCGCCGAGGGAGGAGACGAGCCGGTAGCGCGTGCCGAGGATCGTGCCGGGGGTGAATCGTTCGGGCGAAGCCTCGAGGACGCGATCCGGCGAACTCGCGGCTGGAACGTGCGAGAGCGTCGACTCGTCACTGACATCCCGTCGTTCCATAGGCTTAGAATAGCCGAGAGCCCCCTTTATGACCGAGGCGCAACCTCCAATGACGTATGCATTTGGCTCGTTCGTCCTCGACGTGGGGCGAAGGCAGCTGCTCGAGAATGGGAGGGAGGTGCACCTCTCGCCGAAGGCGCTGCTGCTTCTGCTGGCGCTCCTCGAGGTGCGACCGAAAGCGGTTTCGCGCGCCGAGATTCACGACCGGCTGTGGCCGAGCACCTTTGTCGTGGATTCGAACGTGGGCGCGATCGTGAACGAAGTACGGCGGGCCATCAGCGACAGCGCGCAGGCGTCGCGCTTCATCCGCACGGTGCATGGTTACGGCTACGCGTTTCACGCGGAGCAGCGCGACGCGGCGCCGGAGCCGATGCCGGTGCTGGTGGTGGCGCGCGTTCTCTGGGGCGATCGGGAGTCGCCGCTGGTGCAGGGAGTCAACGTCATCGGCCGCGATCCGCAGGCCAGAGTGCATGTCGATGACCGCACGGTCTCGCGCCGTCACGCCACGATCACGATCGACGCATCCGGCGCCAGGCTCGAAGACCTGGACAGCAAGAACGGGACGTTCCTCGAAGGGCGCCGCATCTCCGAGCCCGTTGAGCTTCGCGATGACGCAGCGTTCGAGGTGGGCTCGGTGCGCATGATCTTCCGCGTCACAGGCGACGGCTCGACCCAGACGCTGATGATTCACTGAGGTTGCTGGTTGCGGTGAGTGACGGTTGCTGATTGTTAGTTGTCCGTTGTCAGTTGTCAGAGCTGACGAGCTCGAGGAAAACCTACCGCGAGAGCCGTTCGGGCGAAAAGTCGCGGAGAACCGACAACTGATCACTGACAACCAGCAACCAGCAACCGACCAGCTATAGCGGCTGAATCTCGGTTCTGGATAGGCGCTCGAAGCGGACGAACAGCAGGATCGCGACGACGGTCAGTCCCGCGCACAATCCCCACCACAATCCGACGATGCCCATGTTGTAGCGGAAGCCGAGGAGCAGCGCGATCGGAAACCCTACCAGCCAGTGGCCGACCATGTTCGCGTAGAAGGTGTATCGGGTGTCGCCGGCACCGCGGAGCACGCCCGCGCCGACGGCCTGGATGCCGTCCGAGAGTTGGAACACGGCTGCGACCATCATCAGAGGGATGGCCGCGGCGACCACACTTTCCTGATTGGTGATGAGTCGCGCGAGGGGTGCGGGGGCGAGCGCGAACATCAGTGCGCTGACGCTCATCACGATCGCCCCGGCCACGAACGCCGCGTGCCCCGCGGTGCGCGTTCGGGCCGCGTCGCGAGCCCCGATGGCGTTGCCGACGCGGACCGTGCCCGCCGAGGCGATGCCCACGGCGATGGTGAATGTGAAGGAGGCGATTCCGATCACGATCTGATGCGATGCGAGCTGCAGCGTGCCCAGGCGCCCGGCCAGCAGCGCGACCAGAGCGAAGATGCCGACCTCTGCGCCCATGTGCAACCCGACGGGCAGCCCCACGCGCGCCGCCTGAAGAATCGCCGCGCGATCGGGACGGTGATCGACGTGGCCGTCGACGCGAACCTGACGAACGGCCGCGGCAACGATGGCGAGCTGCAGGATCGTACCGGCAACGGTTGCGATCGCGGCGCCGGCCACGCCCATCGCCGGGATCCAGCCGGCGACTCCAAAGACCAGCGTGATCACGGCCACCAGGTTGAAGATGTTGGCGATCACAATCGACACGAGCATGGGGCGGGTGATTCCGAGCGCCTGCAGATACGAGCGCACGACGTAGAACATCAGGAAGGGAACCAGGCTCGTCATGCGGATGAGCAGGTAGACGCGCGCGGGCTCGACGAGCTCCTCTTTGGTACCGACGAGGGGCAGGAGCGCGGCGCCGGCGAGGAGGGCGATCGTCAGGACGGCAGACACGGCGACCGACAACCAGATGCCCTGCCAGAAGATGCGCCGCGCGCGCAGGCGATCGCCGGCGCCGACGGCCTGCGCGATCAGAGGATCGATCCCCAGGACCATGCCGATCCCGAACATGGAGACGGCGAAGAACACGGCGTTCGCCAGACCGGAACCGGCCAGCTCGCGGGCTCCGAGGCGGCCGAGGACTGCGACGTCGACGAGACCCATCAGCGGAGCGCCCGCCTGCGACGCCGCCAGAGGCGCCGCGAGGCGGAAGAGCTCGCGAAGCTCGGTGCGGAAGGAAGGGGCCGGCATGGGGCGCGCGATTTTAGTAGGATTCGCGCCGCATGCGATATCTCGTCACGGGCGGCGCCGGCTTCATCGGATCCAACTTCATCCGTTTTCTCTTCAACAAGTACGGCGAGGACGCCCAGGTCGTGAACCTGGACAAGCTCACTTACGCCGGAATCCGCGAGAACCTCGCGGAGTACGAGGGCGCGAAGAACTACCGCTTCGTGCAGGGCGACATCGCCGTGGCCGGGGATGTGGCCGAGGCGTACAAGGGCGTCGATGGGACTGGCGTAGACGTCGTGGTGAACTTTGCCGCCGAGACGCACGTGGACCGTTCTCTGATGGAGGCGGCAACGTTCATCCAGACCGACGTCCACGGTGTGCTGGTGCTGCTCGAAGAAGCGCGCAAGCACGCGCCGCAGCTCAAGCGCTTTGTGCAGATCTCCACTGACGAGGTGTATGGCTCGATCGACGACGGCTCCTTCACCGAAACCGACACGCTCAATCCCCGCAACCCTTACTCAGCTTCGAAGGCCGGCGGCGATCGGATGGCTCACGCGTACGCGCAGACGTATGGCATGCCCGTAATCGTCACTCGTGCGTCGAACAACTTCGGTCCTTTTCAGTATCCCGAGAAACTGATCCCGCTGTTCGTCACCAATGCCATGGATGACGCTTCGCTGCCCTTGTATGGTGACGGCCGCAACATCCGCGACTGGCTGTTCGTCGACGATCATTGCGCGGCGGTCGACTTCCTCATCGAGCGTGGCGAGAACTCAGAGGTTTACAACATCGGCGGCGGGAACGAGCTCGAGAACCGCGAGATTACCCATCGGATCCTCGCGCTCACAGGCAAGCCCGAGTCGTTGATCAAGCCTGTCGGCGACCGTCAGGGGCATGACCGCCGCTACTCCCTCGCCACGAAGAAGCTCGAGAGCCTCGGCTTCAAGTGTGACACCGATTTCGACGCCGCCCTCGAACGCACCGTGCGCTGGTACAAAGACAACCAGCCGTGGTGGCGCGCGATCAAGGAACGCAGCGCGGAGTACAAGGCGTACTACGAGAAGCAGTACGGAAACCGCTGATCTCAGTAGGCGGTAGGCAGGTTCCCCGTCAACTGCCTACGCAAGCGTGAATATCCGCAATGAGCCTGGTCATGTCGAACGGCTTGGCGTGGATGCTGTACACGGGGATGTCGAAGCTCCTGAGGATTTCGCTCTCCGGAACGGCTGAGGCGATGATGGTGCAGGCGAGCTTCTCGGGATGGAATGCCTGCAGGTGGCGCAGCACGCCAAACCCGTCGACGCGTGGCATCATCAAGTCGAGCAGGATCACGGCATAGCGCTCCGCGTCGATGCACGCGATAGCTTCGGCACCGTCGGCAGCGGTATCGACTTCGAGGTTCTGCCGGCCCACGATTTTCGCCAGCATCATCCTGATCGGATCATCGTCATCGACCACCAGAGCTCGTTTCTTCTGATCCACTTGGCAACCCGTAGCAAAAGCGATGCTAGAGTCGCGCGCAGTGGGCCTGAACCTGCGTGCGATCATCGTGGCCGTGGCCTTCGCGGCCGTGGTATTTGGCTCGCTGGACAGGCGACCGCGCGGGCGGATCACCGCGCAGACCTCCCCTGACCGGGAGATGGCTGATTACCCGCGATTTCTCGAGGCGGTGGCCACGCGCACGGTTCAGGACGACGCGATCGCGCTGCTCGTTCCGAGGCAGAACTGGTCGAGCGGGCAGTCTTACGCCTTCTATCGCGCCAGCTACTTCCTGGCCGGGCGGCGTGTGATTCCGCTCGTCGATCCGGACGACTCATGGCACCCGGAGCGGATTGGCGATTCGCGATATCTCGCCGTCTGGAGAACGAGGACCCCACCGGGCTCGTACGATGAGGTCTGGAGTGGCCATGGCGGAGTGCTGCTCCGGAGGCGGCCGTGATCCTGGCGCTCACACACATCCTGGTGACGGGGTTGCCCGCCGCGCTCCTCCTGGATCGCCGGGAGCCGTCGTCGCGTGCGCGGCTCCTCGGCACCTCGTTTCTGCTGGGTACAGGCATCGTCTCCATGGTCATGCTCGCCATGCCGTCGCGTCTGGCCGTCCTGATCGCAACGATCGCGTTGTGGATCGTGGCGCTGGGCAGAGCGCGGCCGCGTCCTGCCGCGGCGGCGGTGCGTCTCAGCATCGTCGATGTCACGACGGCGACTCTCGTTCTGCTGCATGGGCTTCTCGCCACGCGAGCGCGCGTCGGTGAAGGGGATTTCTGGGCGATCTGGGGTCTGAAGGCGCGCGTCTTCTTTGAGCTGGGAGGCATCGACTGGGCCTATCTCCAGAATCCGTACAACTCCTTTGCGCATCCCGACTATCCGCCGCTCGTGCCGCTGAACTACGTCTTCGTCGCGCTGCATGGGGGCCGGTGGGACGACCGGTGGCTGGGAATCCTGACGACGCTCTTTGGCGCGGCGCTCGTGCTGATCGTGCGCGATCGCTTCGCGCGTGAGCTCCCTCGGCACCTCGCCGCACTGGCGACGCTGCCGGTGGCCGCGATCGCGTTGTCACCCTGGATCGGGATGGCAGAGGCGCCGATGATTGCCTTCGGATCGGCGGGGTTACTGCTGCTGCGGCGAGGGCCGGCGCTGACTGGAGCGGTGCTTCTCGGCTTCGCCGCCTGTACGAAGAACGAAGGTCTGACTCTCCTCGTGGCCGCGGCGCTTGCGCTGCTGCTGACGTCACGCTGGCGAGACGCGATTCGACTGTGGCCGGCGGCCGCGATCGCCGCTCCCTGGGTGATCCTGCGTGCTGTTCACGGCATTCGCGGAGACTTGTCGTTCCTGTCGCTGGACCTGAGCCACGCCGGGCCGCTTCTGCGGGCGCTCGTGAAGCATCCGCCGGAACGCCCATTGCTATGGGTGGGGCTCGCTGCGGCGCTGGTGATGTTCGTGCGCCACCTGCGGCGGGAGCGATTCCTCCTCCTCGCCGTCAGCCTGCAACTGCTCGCGTACCTGGGCGCGTACATGGTCACGCGCTACGACGTGGAGTGGCATGTGCGCTACTCCTGGCCGCGCATCACGGACCATGTGGCGGTGCCACTGGTGTTCGTGGCGTTGACGCTCGCCGGTGCGTGGCTGAGTCCTTCGCGCCTAAGCAAGCACGCCAATGACAGCGATGGGGACGGCGACGATCGCCGCGACGATGATCAGCGGGACGATGATGGCAATCATGACGGCGACGACCGTCGCGACCAGCGCCACGAGCACGCTCATCTTCACGATGAACAGGACCGCCAGCACGGGTAGAAAGAGCAGCTTGAGGGGCAGCAGCACGACGGTGAAGGCGAACTTGGCCATCGAGAACGCGACGAACAGCGCGCCGGCCACGACACCGCAGACTGCCAGGACTGCTACGAATGCAAGCAACTCGAACATCGCGTGCCTCCTGAAGGGGTGTACGGGAGTTTGCGGTAAGGGTTGCGTTTCGTCACATCGGCACCATTGAGGTCGCCGGCAAAGGCAGGGGGTTTCCTCGCCGTCCAGTTCGTTCACGGCTCGAACCTCGATTCGCTGAGGAGGTGTGTCAATATTGATCGTACAATCAACCAATGGCACGCAAGGCGGACTGGATGGACGCCAGTGAAGCGACGCGCATCCTCGACGTGAGCCGGGCCACGCTCTACGCGTACGTGAGCCGCGCATTCGTGCGCTCGGAGCCGGTGCCGGGGACCCCGCGGAAGCGGAGGTACGCACGGGAGGACGTGGAGCGCCTGCGCGCCCGTTCCGAAGAGCGGCGCAATCCGGAGAAGGTGGCCAAACATGCCTTGCGGTGGGGCGTGCCGATCCTGGATTCGGCAATCACGCTCATCGCGGATGGAAAGCTCTACTACCGCGGCCATGACGCGGCGACGCTGGCGAAAGAGCATTCGCTGGAAAACGTGGCGTCTCTGATCTGGACGGGGAGCTTCGACTCCGACGTCTTCGACACACCGCTGCACGTGGTCGGGGGAGAGCCGGCAGGCGATCTTCCGTTCGTCAATCGCGCACAATCCGTTCTGCCACTGGTCGCTGCGCGCGATTCCCTTGCATTCGACCTGCGGCCTCGTGCGGTTGCGCAAACCGGCTGGAGGATCGTGAACCTGCTCGCCAGTGTGGCCGCGGAAACGAGCGAGCTCGCGCCCACGGTGGAGGGGACGCTCGCGCGGGCGTGGGCGCCGAAGGTGAAGCGCGCGCCGGAGCTGATCCGTGCTGCGCTGATCCTGTGCGCGGATCACGAACTGAACGTCTCTGCGTTTGCAGCGCGCTGCGTTGCATCCGCGGGATCCAACCCCTACGCGGTCGTGCTGGCCGGACTGGCCGCACTCGAAGGCACCCGGCACGGCGGCGCGACGGCGCGTGTGGAAGTGCTGCTGGACGAACTGGCTCGCACTCGCGACCTGAGCAAGGCTTTCGCCGAGCGCCTTCGCCGCGGAGCGGACATCGAGGGCTTCGGTCACCCGCTCTATCCGGAAGGCGATCCGCGCGCGAAGCTGCTGCTGGAAATGCTCCCCAAGTCGAAGGACCTGACGTTCGCACTGGCGATCGTAGCGGCCGCCGGGACCGTGCTGCGGGAGGGTCCGACGCTGGACCTGGCGCTGGTGGCCCTCACGCGTGCGCTCGCGCTTCCGCGCGGCGCGGCGCTCACTCTCTTTGCCATCGGCCGAACCATCGGCTGGATCGCCCACGCGATCGAGCAGTACGAGCAGGGAATGATGATCCGGCCCCGAGCTCGATACACGGGCCCCAAGCCGGTATGAGCGATCGCTCGCAGCCAGCGAGGTGAGTCTCAATGCAGGCCCGTGAAGCGATTCCGCCGCGATACGATCCGCGTCATGAATCCAAACAGTCCTCAGTCCAGGGAGATGGCTGACGAATCGATGGTCCGCAACCTGGCGGCGCAGATCGAGGCGATCTGGCCACAGGAAGAGCCGATCTTCGCGCGCCATCCGCTGCCCGATGGGGCTCGCGTGCTGGACGTGGGATGCGGCACCGGGGAAGTGATCGGCCGGCTGGCGGTGCTCTTTCCGAAGGCCCGGTTTACGGGCATCGATGTCGAGGAGCCCCACCTGGCTCGCGCGAGATCCAAGACCGCACACCTCGGCGACACTGTTCGTTTTCAACGCGATGATGCGATGCAGCTGTCGTTCACCGACGCGCAGTTCGACCTGGCAGTGTGCCGCCATGTCGTGCAGGCCGTCCCCGACGCGCGCCGGGTGCTGGAGGAAATGGTGCGGGTCCTCCAACCGGGCGGCCGTCTCCACGTCATCGCCGAAGACTACGGAATGTTGTGGTGCCACCCGACCGCCCTCGATGCGGATGGCTTCTGGCAGCGAATTCCGAATCTGTACGGACCGTCCGTCGGCTGCGATCTCCATGTCGGCCGGAAGATGTTCACGCATCTCACCGACCTTGGTCTCCAGGACATTCGCGCCGACTATCTCGTCGTGGACACGCTTCGCGTTCGTCGCGACACGTTCGCACGCATCTGGGAAGCCTGGCGTGACGGCTACACCGATACCATGGTGGAACACACAGGCGTCACCCGGAACGAGATCGAGCTCCGCTGGCGCGAGATGATCGCTGCCGTGCGCGATCCTCGCGGTTATGCACTCTGGCAGATCCCGGTCTGGACTGCGGCGAAAGGGTGATCGGCCGCGCGTTCGCGGATCCGCAATTAGACGATGCTGCGGAGAGGGATCCCCCTCATCCGCCTTCGGCACCTTCTCCCCCGGCCCGGGGGAGAAGGGTCTCGAATCCAGCGTACGCAGAGACGTGCACTCTCGACAAGAGCCTCCCCACGAGAGCCTTCTCCCCCGCAACGGGGGAGAAGGTGCCGAAGGCGGATGAGGGGGATCCCTCGTGGCGCCCAACGCGCCGTCCACGGGGAGAGTCACGACGACACGTCGATCTCCCGTGCACCATCGTCGCGAACGCGGATCGTCACCTCGACGTGCGCGTCCTCGAACTCTTCGAACTGAAGCTTCGGCCATTCGATGAGCTTCACGCCAGGGGCGGAAAGCAATTCGGGAATGCCGATCTCCAGCCACTCGCGGCGATTGTCCGAGAGACGGTAGGCGTCGATGTGAATGATCGGCGGGGCACCGCGGCGCGGGTATTCATGCACGATCGCGAACGAGGGGGATGCGACATCCAGGGGATTCGCGCCCAGCTCCGCTGCGATTGCGCGGGCGAGAAACGTCTTGCCCGCGCCCAGGTCGCCGATGAGGTGCACGATCGCGTCGGGGGTGAGAGAACGCCCGATCTCGCGGCCGGCGCGCGCGGTGTCCTCCTCGGTGGGGCACACGTACTTCATGAGGCTCTGACTCGCGCAATCGCCCGTGGAATCCGTTCTGCGACATCCATCGCTGCCAGGCCGGTGTCTCCCATTTCTTCTTTGATCATGTCGCCCGCCACGCCATGCAGATACACACCCGCGCGCGCGGCATCGAGCGGATCGGCGCCGCGCGCGAGCAGCGCCGCGATGATGCCCGAGAGCACGTCGCCCATCCCGCCACTGGCCATGCCGGGGTTTCCGGTCGGGTTCACGTACACGTGGCCATCGGGCTCGGCCACGAGCGTCTGATGGCCCTTGAGCACGACCACGCAGTTCGTGACGCGTGCAGCCTCGCGTGCGGCGGAGATGCGGTCGGTGCCGATGGCGACGGTGTCGGTGCAGAGGATGCGTGCGAGCTCGCCGGGATGAGGGGTGATGATGCGCGGGAGCCGGCGGGGATTGAGCTCGTGTCCGCGGGACGCGAAGGCGTTGAGGGCTGATGCGTCGATGATGGCCGGCAGCTCGACGGCTTCGATCAGGGCGCGCGTGGCGGCGTAGGCGTCCTCGTCATCCACCATCCCCGGTCCCACCAGCACCGCGCTCTTGTTGCGCAGGAAATGGCCGAGGTCGGAGCCGGAGTAGGTCATGGACTCGACCGATCCCGCGTGTACGAGTTGCGCGGTGGCGGGGTCCGTCATGACGGAGACCAGGCCCGCGCCGGTGCGAATCGCGCCGCGGGCGCACAGCACTGCGGCGCCGCTCCGTCCCGGCGAGCCGGCAATGATGGCGACGTGGCCGTACGTGCCTTTGTGCGTCACCGCCAGGCGAGGCTCGAGAAGCGGCTGCACATCCTTCGGCGTGATGAGCGCGAGCGCGACAGCCTCGTCGTCGATGGCGATCTCCGGAATGGAGATGTCCGCGACGATCACTTCGCCGCAGTAGGAGGAGGCGGGAGCAAACACATGACAGAGCTTGGGTGCGGCGAACGTCACCGTCACTTCGGCCTGCACGCAGGGCTCGAAGGGCTCGTGGGACGACGCATTGGCGCCGCTGGGAAGATCGATGGCGAGCACGGGGATGCGCAGCTCCGCGAGCGCGCTGATCATGTCTGCCTGCATGCCCGAGGGCGCGCGATTGAGGCCCGTGCCGAAGATCGCGTCGACGATCAGGTCCGCGTCGGCGGCGTGCGCGAGCGCGGTCTCGACGTCTTCCGACACTCGCACGTGGAAAATGGGAATGCCCAGCCGCTCACAGATGACCAGATTCGTTTCGGCATCTCCACGGATCGCGGCGCGATCGCCCACGAGAACGATCACGGGAACCACGCCTCGGTTCCCGAGATGACGCGCGACCGCGAAGCCGTCGCCGCCATTCGCGCCCGTACCGCACAGCAGTGCTGCCCGATCGATGTCGGGATAGTGTTCGAAGATCGTGTCGACCACCGCCAGCGCGGCGTTCTCCATCAGCACGATGGACGGGACGCCGAAGCGTTCAGTCGTCCGGCGATCGATGTTGCGCATCTGCTGGGCGTTGAGGATCTTCATGGCTGCCACCCCGTGGCGCGAGCATACCGCTCCAGATCTTCGCCGGTGTCGACATCGAACCGCTCCGGAAGCAGAGCCATCGTGCGGCCCGTGGCGGCGATGGCTGCGACCGTGGAGGCGAGGACGCTGGAGGTTCCCCACTCGATCCCCTGGAACACCTCAGGCTCGTATGACGCGGCCCGGCAACCGATGAGGTAGTAGCCGCCGTCCTGCGCGGGACCGACGACGTACTCGACGGATTCCAGCAGCGAGAACGCGTGGTCGATGAGCGTGCGCGGCAACAGGGGATCGTCGACCCCGATGGCGATGATCCGGTCCGTGCGGTGAAAAAAGAAGCGCTCTGAGAAGGCCATCGACAGCCGGTCGCCGAGAGTCGAGCCGGTCTGCATGGCCACGGCGTGATCCGGGAACGCGCGACGCAACAGCGCCGCGTTCGCCGCGGGAGTCGGCGCCCAGAGGCACTCGATCTCGGTCTCCTCCGTAGATGAGCCGATCGCGGTCACGAGCTCCCGCAGCATCGCCTCGTAAACCACGAGCGCGCGCTCGGCTCCCACGTCTGCCGCGAGGCGCGTCTTGACTTTGCCCAGCTCGGGCAGCCGGGCAAAGACGAGAAGGCGCTGCTGCGGCGGGGGGACGGTGGCGAACATGAGCGGCGAGTATAGCCACCAGCCGGTTGCCGGTCCGGTTGGCGGTTGACTCCTGCCAGCCGTCTCGAGCCAGCCGCCAACCACAATTGACCTCCGGCCCTATAATCAGCTCCATCGATGTCTTCGCCGAAAGACCGCCGCCGCTCCGAGCGCTTCCCCACCGCGTCGATCCCCGTTCAACTCTCGGACGTTGCCGGTGAGTTGATCGACCTCAGTCTGACCGGCGCCGCGGTGATCCATCGCTCACCGGTGAAAGCCGGATCCGCTGCAACGCTGATCTTCCCCAGCTACGGCGGCATGTACATCCCGTGCGAGGTGCTGCGCTCGATCGTGCAGGTACGCCGCCTCGAGAGTGGCTCCGGTCCCGAGTACGTGTTCCGTTCGGCGATCGTGTTCGCGCCGATGGCCGCCGAGCAGGAGCAGCCACTGCTCGAGTTCCTCGGGATCCAGATCGAACGCCTCGCCCAGCGGCGGCGCGAAGTGGCCGCGGAAGAACAGTCCTCGTAGAGCCGCAGCGCTTGCTGTGCCGGCGAGTGCACGGCGGAGGCGTGCTGGCAAATAGCCGGTGGTTGAGCGCGAAGCGCGGGTACCACCGGATTGCGCGATCCCTCTCAACGAGGCAGCGTGGCGAAGATCTCGTGAGCTTCGCGCGCGTCACCGCGGTCATACGCCTCGCCGATCCGACTCACGTACTCGTCTGCAGGGCGCTCGTACGTGCGACCGCGGCCGCCCTTCGCGTCCCGGGCCTTCTCTGCTCCGAGGAGGGACTGCACGTAGAGCACCTGGTCTTCGCGCGACATGCGCTCCCACTCCGGGCGATTGATCGTCTCGCGGGAACACCCCAGGAGAAGGAAAGCCCAGCAGCAACCTGCAACCAGCAACGAGCCACGGCGCACCGTCACTCCTTTCTCCATTGCTGTGCGATGGGCATGTCGCGGCCGCTGCCAAAAGCTTTGCTGGACACGCGGATCGTCGGCGCGGCCTGGCGGCGTTTGAACTCGGCGGTGTCGACCATCTTCAGGATGCGTGCGACGAGCGTGCGTTCAAAGCCCGCGGCGGTGATCTCGTCGACCTCCTGCCACTGCTCGATGTAGAGCTTGAGGACGGCGTCGAGAACGTCGTAGGGCGGCAGTGTGTCCTGGTCGGTCTGATTCGGACGCAGCTCGGCCGACGGAGCCTTGTTCATCGTCGACGCGGGGATGATCTCGCGCTCGCGGTTGATCCAGCGCGCGACGCGATAGATGGTGGTCTTGTACACGTCCGCGAGGAGCGAGACGCCGCCGGCCATGTCGCCGTAGAGAGTGCAGTAGCCGACGGCCATCTCCGATTTGTTGCCGGTGGAGATTACCATTGCGCCGGTACGGTTCGACCAGGCCATGAGGAGGTTGCCGCGGATGCGAGCCTGAATGTTCTCGTTGGTCGTGTCGAATTTGTGCTCGCCGAAAAGGGCGTCTGTTGCGGACTCGTACGGCGCGTAGATCTCGGAGATTGGAACCAGACGAAAGTCGATGCCGAGATTCTCAGCCACCGTCCGAGCGTCGTCGATGGAGTGCTGCGAGGAAAACTGCGACGGCATGGCGATGCCGGTCACGTTCGACGGCCCGAGTGCTTCCGCCGCAATGGCGGCCGTCAGAGCGGAGTCGATGCCGCCCGACAGACCGATCACGGCCTTGCGAAAGCCGCACTTGCTCATGTAGTCGCGCAGTCCGAGGATCAGGCCTTTCCCGATCTCCTCCTCCTCGGAGAGAGCGAGCACCATCTCGCACGGAGAGCCCTGTAGCCCGACCAGGGAACCGTGTTCCTCGAAAGCTGGCGCGCAGAAGATGGTCTGGCCGGTCGCATCGAAGACGATCGACGAGCCATCGAACAGAAGCTCGTCGTTGCCGCCCACCTGGTTCACGTAAACGAGCGGCACGCCGTAGCGCGAGGCAATGCGCGAGAAGATCTCCCAGCGCGCAAGGCGCTTGCCGGCGTTGAACGGCGAGGCGGAGATGTTCAGCAGCACTTCCGCTCCCTGACGTGCGAGGTCGTCGACGGGGTTGCTGCAGTACAGCTTCTTGCCGAGGACCTCGTCGTCGAACCAGAAGTCTTCGCAGACCGAAACACCGACGCGCAGGCCCGCAATCTCCACCAGATGCACCTCGGTGCCGGGCTCGAAGTACCGCAGCTCGTCGAAGACGTCGTAGGTCGGAAGCAGCATCTTCTTCTGCTCGAGGAGGATCTTTCCGTCGCGCGCGACGATGGCGGCGTTGTGCAGCGGCTTGCCGCACCAGTGGGTGTTCGGGACGGGGCAGCCGAAGATCAGCGTCGTCCCGCCGGTCATCGCCGCGAGCGAGTCCCGCACCTGCAGAGCTTGCTGGATGAAGTGTGGACGATCGAGCAGATCGCGCGCCGGGTACCCGGTCACGGCAAGCTCCGGGACCATGACGACATCCGCACCAGCGCGAACCCCGTCGTCGTACGCGCGACGGATCAAATCCGCGTTCCTTGTTAACGCTCCGACCGTCGAGTTGATCTGTCCCAGGAAGACTTTCATGTCGCCTCTACGGTGGTGGTCAGTTCTCGGTTGTCGGTTGTCTGCGCCCTTTCGTCAGCGGAGAGTCCCGGCCAGCTGACAACAGGACGCCTTTGCAACTGCAGAGTCCTGGGATTCAGGCGACAAGTCGCAGACAACTGACAACCGAGAACTGACCACCAGCCAAACCGCCGTTCACAGAAAATTTCGTTAACCACCACAAACCTTCGCAGACACCGGTCGTCTTTACCGGTTGAATCGACAACGTACCGCATCTCTGCCTGAGGGGAAACCCATGACTCTCGATCGCGCCGGCGTATTCGTGCTTCTGGTCTCGACGTTCACTCTCTTCGCGGAGGAAGCAAAGCCGCGGCCCGCCTATCGCGCGGTGCGTGCCGAGCGCGCGCCGGTGGTGGACGGAGATCTCTCCGAGGGGGTCTGGCAGAGCGCGCCTGAGATCACCGGTTTCACGCAGCGCAATCCCAACGAGGGGCAGCCGGCGAT
>JANMSA010000317.1:0-4301 GCA_031388865.1 Acidobacteriota bacterium
ATACCCGGCGGGCCGCATCAGGCACCAGCATTCACCATGTTCCGCGCGGCGGCGATCTCCTTCTCGTCGAACCCCGCTTCCTTCCGAAGCGCGCCATCGACGGGATAAAACATCAGCGCGTCGCCCGCAACGATCTTGAGAGCCGCCTGCGCCGCGTGAACGGCGCGTGCAATCTGCATCAGTGCGCGCGGACCCGACGTTTCGGTCAGCCGCTTGATCCAGACGTTCGCGTATCGAACGTGCTGCAACTCGTCAGCAAGCTGAGCGTCAAAGAACTCCACGAGATCCTCCTCCCCGGCGCCTTTCGCTCGCTCTAAGATCTCGATCTGGATCGCATCGATGCCAGCAGCCTCAAAGCTTCGGTTCTGAACGGCCAGCCGCCCGACGAGGTTGTCAATGCGGTCGATGATGCGGTACTGAAAATTCATCACGCGATACTGCCCGACCGTCGCGCCGCGGCGCTCGAAGCAGCGGCGGAACGCCTCGATGTGGCGCGCCTCGTCCCAGCACTGCCGGGCCATCTCCATCCGGAGCTCCCACGGCGCATCGGGAAAGTCGGCGATGTTCCGCGCGCTCATTTCCAGACCGTCAATCTCCTCGTTCATCTGCCGATGCAGGAACTCTCGCGTCGCCTCGGGGTGACCGACCGGAAAGTTGTCGAGCTCCGATCGAACCTCTTTCACGACGAATCGCGCATCGCGCGCCGGAGCCGATCCGAAGAGCGAGTCGCCGCTCATGGGGCAGAAGCCTCTGCAGGAACGAGCGAGCGGAAGCCCGCCTGACGGAGAATCTCGTGGATCTCGTCATCCGAGAACTCCGCGAGCTTCCGATCCTCGATGTTCACGATCGGCACGCGCGCCGCGGGTGACTGGAAGACCTTTCCGACGGCGCTGGTCTGCCCTTCGGCAGGGACCAGCGCGCGATTCACCGCGTCGACGAAGCTCACCGCCATTGCCACTTTGAGAAGTGCTCGGCGATCCATCTCCGCGAGCTTGCGGATCCACCGGTTCGCGAACCGCACATGCTGGATCTCGTCGGCGAGGATGGCGTCGAGCATGTCCGCAGTGGCGTCGTCTCCAGCGGCGCGAAGACTCTGAATCAGATTGCCCACGACATCCATGGCGCCGGCTTCGAAGGTGCGGTTCTGGCTAGCCAGGCGTCCGACCAGGGACTCGATCGCGCAGGTGATGCTCCACTCGAACAGCGCGATGGGGAACTCACCCGGATGGCCGCCCATCTCGAGCAACCGCCGCTTGAGCGCGGCGATATGACGCGCCTCGTCCCAGCACTGCCGCGCCAGCTCCATCCGCAGCTCCCATGGCGCGTCCGGATACTCGAACACGCACTGCGCCGCGATATCGAGGCTGGTGATCTCGTTGCTCATGTGGCGATGAACCAGCTCGCGGCGGGCGATGTCGCTCGTGCCTTCATACTCGTGCAGGTCGGCGTCGGAGACGACGACCTTGAAATGCGGATCCCGCGCGGCGTTCGCACGCAGCTTCAGACCGCCTATCTCGAAGAACCCGATGTCCTGAATGTCTTTTTCGCTCACGCTACGATCCTGGCAACGGAAGTCTCGCGATCGCGCAATGCCGGCAGCGCGACGGATACGATCGACATGGTCTTGCACACGTCGGCGGCATCGCGGATCTGCCGGTCGTGCGTAGCGATGATGCGCTCGATGATCACGCCCGACGGCGCATCGAGCAGGGAATCCGTTTCCGACAAGTACGCGCGATAACGAGCGATCAGGCCGGGAATGATGACGTCGTACAACGCTGCCAGACGTTCGCCCGTCGGCTTCGTCCGCGCGGCGTCCTCGATCAATGCCATGTAGGGATCTGCCGGCTTCAGCGTATAGTGCTCGGCCTGGCGAAGCTCGAACGTGCGCTTGCCGAGCGCGTCGGCGTGCTGCGCGAGCTCCCAGATGTGGCGGCCGAACATCACTTTCACTTCCATCTCCGGCGTAGTCGGAGTCCAGCCGGCCGTGATCTCCATGAGGCGAACTTCGACGTACCGGAACGTTGCGAGCGTGTCAGCGCGCTGCTTGACTGTGAGTGCCATCGTTGCGAATCACCTCGATGAGAAGTCGTGCTGTTTCGTCCGGGTTACCGGCGCGCAGCCGATAACAGTGGAGCGAGCCGAGAAGTCGGATCATTGCGAACACATGTCTGGACCGCGCCTCGCCGAACGATGAGCTGCGAATCGGCTGGAGCGCCGCGAGCTCGTCGCGGCCCGCGGTCACTTTCTCGATTGAAGGCGCGTCTGCGAAGCCGTCGAGAAACACGACGGCGCCCAGCGTTGCGCGCGCGACGGGTTGTTCGAATACATCGGCAGCGGGAATGTGAAGGATGCCGTCCTCATCGGCCAGCGCGTTAAGCGGTGCCAGGAGCCGCTCCACGTCGCGCGCACGGACACCAGGCTTCACGCTCAGCGGCCGTCGCATCGGCAGGATCGTTCCATCCGCGGCGCAGTACGCCGCCGTCTCGTCGCCGAGAAACGGGTGACCGAGAGCTGCGATCGCCGATGAAAGTGTGGTCTTGCCGCTTCCCTTCGGCCCGACCAGCAGCACTCCCCTTCCCCCGACCGAGAGAGACGCGGCGTGGAAGAAGAGCAGGTCCTGCCGCATGTGCAGCAGGCGCAGATAGAGGAAATGCGAAAGGATGCGGCGCCAGCGACCTGATTTGCGAAATTTGCAGTCACCGCCGTCGAAAATGAACAGCGGCTGCGACTCTCCTTCGAGCGCGAGCGTTGGACGGCCGTCGACCGGTTCCGCCGCGACGAGCGGAATCGTCGACGACGCAATTCCGGCGAGAAACTTCGCGCCGTCGGCAAGGTCATCGCCGCTCACGCGCAGGGAGCCGTACTCTTCACCACCGGCGTGAATGACCGCGCGAAACGAGCGAAGCGGCTCTTCACCTGCCGGATCGCAGGCAAAAAGCCGCTCGAACTCGCGAAGCATCTCGACGTCGTCAGTCTCGATCTCGAGACGGACGCCGACGATGATGTGATCACCGCGAAGGCTCGTTTCAGCAGGAGAACCCGACGTCCGGTCGCGAGGCTGATCGATTGCGGTCGTCAAAGACGGGTACCTGGAAACGAACGGGACGAGGTTAGCTCAGCAGGCGCCCCACCACGTCGCCATCGCCTGTGTGATCTGGAATGTGTTCAGGATCTCGCGCTCCGACATCGCCTGCACCTTCGGCGCTTCGTATGCGGGGCGGTTGTCCTCACGGTCGTTCCGGGGTTCGATGTTGACTTCGGGCATGGGCATGTTTCCCCCTTTCAAAATTCTAAACTTCAAATTTTCTGTGGCTTGGGGCGAAGTCTAGTGGCTTTCTGTAGACGTGTCAATAAAGAGTCCTAGGTCCCGCATCTCGGTGGCAGCGCGCACGACGTCGGCGCCCACGGGATCGCCGTCTGCATCCCGGAAAGCGGCGATGAGCATTTGCGTCAGCGCGTCGAGCGAACGGGCGCCATCAGCGTTACGCCAGAGGAACGCCATCGTCGAATTGAGGACGAAAAACTTCGACGTTTCCGGGTCGAACAGCATCAGCTCCGATTGCAGCGGAGCCTCCTCGATGCGCGGGTTGCGCGCAGGCACGGACAGCACGGCGCCTTCCGCCATTCAACACCTCCTGGTTGTCATGAGACCTGCTGTAGCGTAGATCGCGCTTTCGCACCGGTCAAGACTCACGACGCTCTGCGAGCCGCGATCTCGACGGTCACTCCCTGGCCGTCGACCGAGAAGACCCTGGCCTGGGTTCGCCCCCGGTGGACGATTCACCTCACGGACGTTGTGGATGGATTTTTGCGCGTCAGGGCTTGCGCAGCGCGACGCCGGCCTTCGATGTGCCTCGAAGCACGGCCGACATCTGCGCCAGAAGCGACGGCAGCGGGAAGACGTCCCCCACTTCCTGCAGGCCTTCGCGGGTCGCCACTTCGACGATCGGCAAGGGCGGCAGGACGACATACCCGTCCCCGCGCAGGATCTCCACGTTGCGCTGGACGGCGGGGTGGGCCCACATCGCCGGATTGGTGATGGGCACAAAGAAAACCGGCGCCGGAGTGGCCAGAATCGTGGCAGCGATCAGTTCGTCGGCAATCCCCTGGGCCACCTTTCCGATAATATTGACGGTCGCCGGATAGACGAGCACAAGATCGACGTTCCTTCCGAGCTCGATATGAGGCACGAATACATCCGGACCGGTATCGTCCATCTCAACGTATACGGGATGGCGGCTGGCGACTTCGATGGAGTAACGGGAGGAGAGCTTCGCCGCGGAGCGGGAGAGAATCAC
>JANMSA010000323.1:0-1830 GCA_031388865.1 Acidobacteriota bacterium
CACGGTCGGGGCGACACGACAGCTCGACACGGTGCCCCAGACGGCCACGAGCTGGCAGTGGAGTTTGATCCGCCGGCCGGCGTCCTCGAGTGCCCAGCTCTCATCGTCGACGACGCGCAACCCGCTCTTCACTCCCGACGCCGCGGACCTGTATACCTTCCGCCTCGTGGCGTCGAACGGAACGAACTCGAGCATCAGCACCGTCGATCTCACGGTCACCGCCGCATCGTCGGCAACCACGCTGACCTCCACCCCAAACCCATCGTTGCAGGGGGAGTCAGTGACGTTGCGGGCGACGGTCACCTCCGGAAACGGCACACCGACCGGAACGGCGACGTTCAGGGAAGCCGGTACCATCCTCGGCAGCGGGACGCTCGACATTTCCGGGCAGGCCACCTCCAACATCTCGTCGCTCACCGTTGGCTCACACACGCTCCAAGCTGACTACAGCGGCGATCCGAATTTCCTCGCCAGCACCTCGGGTAACGCAGGCCACTCGGTCAACTTTGCAACGTCGACCTCACTGGTTTCTTCGCTAAGCACCGCGGTGTCGGGTCAATCGGTCTCATTCACAGCGACGGTCACTTCGACCGCCGGAACACCGACGGGAAGTGTCAGTTTCTACGACGCCGCCACACTGCTCGGATCGGCGACGCTCAACGCCGGCCAAGCGGTCCATACCACCACAGCGCTGGGTGCTGGGAGTCATTCCATCTCGGCTCGGTACGCGGGCGCGACAAACTTCGCTGTCAGTACGTCTACCTCCGCCACGGTGACGGTGAGTCAGGCTTCGACGTCCACCATGCTCAGCTCCTCCCTCAACCCGTCAGTCACGGGCCAGGTGGTGACCTTTACAGCGACGGTATCAGTGGGGAGCCCGGGCAGCGGTACGGCAACCGGGACGGTGACCTTCCGCGACGGGGCGACGACACTCGGGACAGGATCGCTATCGGGTGGACAGGCGACATTCGGCACCTCAGCCCTGGCAGCCGGATCGCACCCGATCACGGCGGTCTACGCGGGCGATACGAACTTCACCGGTTCGACCTCCGCGGCACTCACGCAGAACGTCCAGGCGATCGCTCCTCCACCCGGCGTCTCGGCCACGGCGACCTCGGCGACCACCGTGATGGTTTCGTGGCTGGTCAGCAGTGGCGCAGCGAGCTATGAGATCGCGCGCAGCTCGAGTGGTTCCGCGTTCGGAATCATCGGTAGCTCGGGCACGACCTTTTTCATCGATTCGACCGCATTGCCGAACACCGCGTACTTGTACATCGTGCGAGCGGTCGATGGCGCCGGCGGCCGCTCGAGCTACAGCAACGCGGACCTGGCGACGACCGTGATCTTCACCGACGATCCCCTCGTCGCGCAGACAACGCTGATCAAAGCCGTTCATGTGCCGGAGTTGCGCACCGCGGTGCAGGCGGTGCGCACTCTGGCCGGTCTTTTGCCGGCGAGCTTCACCGACCCGACGATCGACACCACGGTCATGATCAAAGCAAGCCACATCTCCGAGCTGCGGAGCGCGCTGGATGCGGCGCGTGCAGCGCTCGGCCTGCCGCCACTGGCGTATACGGATCCGACTCTGACGGCCGGAGCGACGAGCATCATGGCGGCGCATTTCCAGGAGCTACGGGTCGGCGTGAAGTAGAAGGGGGCGGGAGGGAACAGCGTCTGATCGATGGCGACGCCGAGGTCGTGGACGTAGACCAGCGGGATGGGGAACTCCTCAATCAGCAGTCACGCGACGGAGCGGCCCGGGAGAGCATGCGACGCGTCAGGTCGCTTCGATCGCGCCCGGCTCCAGCGGCGCCCGCGAAGTGCCGGGTC
>JANMSA010000344.1:0-3268 GCA_031388865.1 Acidobacteriota bacterium
GAGCAGCGGGAGGCCGCCCGCCACGATCAATACGATGTGAACCGGCAGCAGCCACCTGGTGCGTCCCGCGGCGCCAACGACCATGATGGCGACCCCGGCCAGCCCTCCCGCGCCCAGCACGACGGCGCTCGGGAGAACCACGGCCCCCGCACTGGCGCGCCCGCGGATAAACCGCAGGGCGAACACCACCCCGAGCGTCACCCCGAGCACCATGTGGAGCACGACGTTGGCGAAGTAGAAGAGCGACGGGCTCGCAAACGCGGCCAGGTACGCGCTGTTCAGCAGGAGAAGACAGAGACCGCCCGAAAGTAGGCGGGCCTTGCCCCGATCTCCCGGGATGCGCGTCATTTGGACATCCTAGCAGAGCAGGGGCGGAATGGCACCGCGGGCTGCGGTTGCTGCCGAGCACAACCGCGCATCCAGCGTTGTGGACACCGCGATCCCGGCCGACGCGATCAAGAGGGGAAACGCGAGGTGAAACCGGCGCTCCAGCTTTCGGTCGGAGCGGCGTCCCCACAACACGATGCTGACCAGCCCCACCACGCACGGCAGGGCGGCGACGAATCCCGCCTGGACGTTCGTGACCCCGAACGCCTTGACGATCTGCGGCAGGAAGAAGCTCAGCCCGTAGTTGGTCGCCACCGCGCCGAAATACACCAGGCTCAACGCCCAGACCCTCGGGTTCAGCAGCGCCTCGGTCACGCTGTAGCGCCGCACCGTCTCGCGCTGTCTCTGCTCCTGCTGCAGACGCGCAACCAGCCAGGCCCGCTCGTCCGGCGCCAGCCACGTCGCCTCGGCCGGCCGGTCGGTCAGATAACACAACACGACCCCGGACAGGACGATCGCCGGTGCCGCTTCCAGGATGAACAGCCACTGCCATCCCTTCAGGCCCATGAACCCGTCCAGCCCCAGCAGCAACCCGGAGGCATCACGTTCACCGCATCCGTCGGCAGCACAGTCACGAAGTAGAACCCGAACGCCGCGACCAGGCTCACGAACAGCAGCCACAAACTTTTCTCCTGAAACGACAGATCCATGCTCTGCCCCCGTGTCTCTGAATGTCCGATATTCCAGACGTAATGTCAAAATTAACCGACATAATGAGGATAGGTGATCGTCAGGCGGCGCAGCCTATCCTTCGAGCGTTTGGCTCCAACCGAGTGATCGTTTGAGAAGAGACATCCTGTGACCTCAGACAAGCGGCTCGTCTCCGAGCGGTTTCCCCGCTCTTCGCAATACCACCCGGATTGGGTTCTGACCAACGCCAGCGGCGGCGCCAATGCGCTGTGGGTGACCGAGTGGCTCACGACTGCGCTGGACCTGCGGCCCGGCATGAGGGTGTTGGACCTCGGCTGCGGGCGAGCATCATCGTCAATCTTTCTGCGGCGAGAATTCGGGGTGCAGGTTTGGGCGACCGACCTGTGGTTCAGCGCCTCGGAGAACATGCAGCGCATCCGGGATGCGGGCGTCGAGGAGGGCGTGTTTCCGCTCCAGGCCGATGCGCGGGCGCTCCCCTTCGCCCCGGACTACTTCGACGCCGTCGTCTGTGTCGACTCCTTCTCTTACTTCGGGACGGACGACCTGTACCTGAACTACCTCGCGCGGTTTGTGAAGCCGGGCGGCGCGGCTGGAATTGCGGGTGCTGGGCTGGTGCGGGAGATCGACGGTTCCGTTCCCGATCATCTTCGCGAGTGGTGGACCCAGGATCTCTGGTGCCTGCATTCGGCGGCTTGGTGGCGCCGGCATTGGGAACGGACAGACATCATGGACATTGACCTGGCCGACACCATGCCCGATGGCTGGCAACGTTGGCTGGACTGGCTCAAGGCTGTCGCGCCGGACAATGAAGCGGAAATCAAGGCGCTCGAGGCTGATCGCGGCAGCTACCTCGGTTACGTTCGCCTCGTGGGTCGCCGCCAGAGCCAGGCGACGCTAGCCGATCACATCGTGTCCGTGCCCTCGCAGTACACGAAAAAGCCTTTGCTCCGGAGCGAGGAGTCGTGATTCTGGTCGGCGACCCAGCGCTTGCACAGTTTACAGTTGCGAAATAGCAGGTGTTCTCGGCGGCGCGACATACGGCTGCTTTTTCATGGAATGAGTTCGCAGGATCGGCGAAACTCCCGGGCCGGCAACCGCCGGGCCCCGCTTCGTGGAAATGGCGGACCATACGCGTTCGAGGAACGCAGGGTCGGGGGGCGGCACCGGCGGGTGCTACGAAGGTCGCGGCAGAACCTCAGCACTGGCGTCCTCGCGGGGAACACCGGCGCGCCCTACATGGCGGCGCCCGCCCGATTACCAGGGCCGATTACGTCTCCGGCTCCGATCCCGGTCGCGACCAGATCGAATTGGTCGACCCCAGCCCGAGGTCCTTGTTCATGGTCAGGGCCGCGAAGCTGATATTGACCCTGTCCAGATAGGCGACGAAATAGCACACGATCAGGAAAGGGATCAGGCGTGACGACACCTTCGCGATGGTGCGGGGTTCCACCGGATCCATGGTCCGCGAAGTATGTGAGAGGTTTCCGGGGAATACAACCCGACGTTTCCCGAGGCTGGATCCGATCAATCGTCAAAGCTCCGCACGAGCGGCTCGCCTACCGCCGGTTGAAGACGTCGGTGGAAATCCGGGCGCAATCGGGACAGAGCTCGTGCTTGAACTCTCCGGGATTGCGCAAGACATAGGTGTCCAGCGGCTGCCAACCCCCGCCCGCCTGACGGATCTTCCGGCATAGGCTGCAGACCGGCAGCATCCCTGTCAGAAGCAACACTTCGGACGAGAGGCGCCTGGTCTGCCTGGCGGTCCGATCGATGAGCCAGGCGAAGGACGCCAGAACAGCTATGCGAATGGCGGCGTTCACGACTGACTCGAGGAATGTCCAAGGGGGGTCCCACAGCGTAATGAAATACAAGCGGCAGAGCGGGAGGATGATGGCGAGCGCAAGACCCAGAATACGGCCGTTGTTCCATGCGGCCAGCGAGACGGGAACCAGGTAAACGATAGGGAACTGGATGAAGGGGCCGAGAGCATAGTCGACGGCGAGACACCCGATGCTGAGGGCGATCCACAAGGCAGCGGACCAAGTGTGCCGGCGTCGGATATTTGGATCTGACATATGGAATGCTTCGGGCTACGGGCTTCGGGCTTCAGGGTCGCAGGCTACGGGCTTCAGACTGCAGGCTGCAGGCAGGTTCGTTCTACAGTCCAGTAGCCCGAAGCCCGAAGCCCGAAGCCCTTCGGCCAGGGCAGTCATCGGCACGACACTCTAAC
>JANMSA010000375.1:0-13068 GCA_031388865.1 Acidobacteriota bacterium
GGGGGGGGGGGGGGGGGGGGGGGGGGGGGGGGGGGGGGGGGGGGGGGGGGGGGGGGGGGGGGGGGGGGCCGGCAGTACGATCTTTGTCCCACCATTGTTTCCGGCTCCGGCCGGAACGCGCCCACCTACTCGGCACTCAACGATGAAATGGCCAGTGATCGCAGGTGTCTGCCGGCTGCGCAGCGATCATGGGCGCGCTCCCTAGGGTGGTGAGACACCTCACTAGCCCGGACTATTCATGAGGGTTCGTCAGCGAGACGGCTGAGACGGGCCTGTATGCGAGTCAAACGACGTTTTTGCGACGTGGGCATCGTTGACACTATGTCGAGACGAAAAATCGTCGTTGGGCGAAGCAGGCAGGCCCGTATCGGCCGTCGCAGCAGAACCCTCGAGAATAGTCCGGGCTAGGAGACTGTGAACCTGTGAGCCTGTGAACCTCCTCTGGAGCGACGACCCAGTGGGACAGAAGAATCGACGCGTCCAAAGACGAGCTAACGAACCCGGTACCCGAGTTTCGCGAGCTCCGAGGCAACGCGGACCGCGTGATCACCTTGAATCTCGATCTCCCCATCTTTGGCGGTGCCGCCCGAGCCGCACTTCTTCTTCAGCGTTGTCGCGAGCGCCGTGAGCGCATCAGCTGTGTGCTGAAACCCGCTGGCGACCGTGACGACTTTGCCCGCGCGGCGCTTCCGATCGGTCACGACGCGCACGGTCTGCTTCGCGGGATCGGCGTCCGTCACGGAGTCCAGCTTGCCGAACTCGCGGAGGCGTTTGGCTTCCTCGGGATCAGAGGTCCACACAAGTTTTGACGACATCGCGAATACTCTACGCGAATGGATGAGTTTTACCGCGGCTGGCGGCGACCCGGACCTGTTCCTCCCGGGGGAATCGAGCCTGAGGATGGGGAGACGCTCGACTATCTTTGCGGCTGGTACCGGATCTTTCAGTACGCGAAGGGACACCGCTACTCGACCGACGATGTGCTGACCGCCTGGTACGGCACGACGCACGCGCCGCGCGTGACCCGTGTTGCCGACCTCGGCTCCGGGATCGGTTCCGTCGCTCTGATCAGCGCCTGGCGTCTTCCAGGTGCGACGTTCTGCACCGTTGAGGCGCAGGACATCTCCATCCGCCTTGCGCGCAAGAGCGTTCGCTACAACGGGCTGGAGTCGAGGGTCACGCTCTATCAAGGCGACCTGCGCGATGAGTCCGTGCTCGCCAACGAAGCCCCGTTCGACCTCGTGACCGGCTCTCCACCCTACTGGCCGGTGGGTACTGCGACGGAGGCGGGGCATCCCCAGGCGATCCCGGCGCGCATCGAAGTGCGCGGCTCCGTCGTGGACTACGCAAACGCCGCCGCGCGAATCCTCGCACCGGGTGGCCTCTTTACATTCGTCTTTCCAACTGCGCAACTCGCTCGTGCGCTCGACGGAGTTGCGTCTGCGGGCCTGAAGCTGATCCGGCGGCGCGACGTGCTCTTCAAGGAAGGGGAGCCGCCGCTGATCACGCTCTTTGCGGCCTCGCGTGCGGAGGATGTTCCGCAGACGTATACCGCGTTCGTGGAGCCTCCGCTCACGATCCGCCGTCGCGATGGCGGCGTCCCCGATGAGTACTCCGCGGTCAGGATGAGCTTCGGCTTCCCTCCCGGCAACGTGGCTGAGTAGAGCTCAGCAGACGCGCAAGCGCCACGTCCGCGAAGCACCGATGACCGCGACTGCGAACGTGTGTGTCGTTACTTCTTCGGTGCCGTCTTCTTGGGCGCCGTCTTCTTTGGCGTCTTCTTCGGCACCGTCTTCTTCGGCGCGTTCATCTCACGCGACGCTTCGTACAGTGCGATCATCGCCTCCGGTGGCGTACTCGCGATGAGCTTTCCCAGCGCGTCCAGTGGCAGATCCTCCGCGGTTTTGAAACGCAGGCAGGACTTGCCCATGTCCATCTTCTTCCCCTCTTTCGCGAACGCCTCTTCGAGCGCCTGGCGCTGCTCCGGATCCGAATTCGCGCCGAGGAGATAGAGCGCGAAGTAGTTCTTCTGCGCGGCGAGCGCGACGTACCCGAGAGGCTGCTTGTTGTAGGTCTCGGGATAGCGCGCGAGAGGGATCTGGTAGGAGAGCATGCTCCAGTTCACCGCCTCCTCATATCCCTTGGGGAGATTGCTGCGGATGAGCTTGCGGATCTGCCGGACGACGGCGCGTCGATCTTCCGGTAGGGCCTCGATATAGTCATCAACAGTTTTCGCAGTGCTCTGGACCATGACCACAGTTTAGCGCCACAATCCGCAGCGATTCCAAGGGAGGAGTTCATGAAACGATTTCCATTGCCGCTACTCGTCACGATGCTGCTGCTCGTGACCTCGAGCGTGTCGGCTCAGGATCTGGCCTCGTTCGAGAAGCGGATCCAGAAAAGGGTGCTGGCCAACGGTCTGACCGTGCTTCTTCTGGAGCGCCGCGACGCGCCGGTGTTCAGTTACGCGACCGTCATCAACGCCGGATCGGCGCAGGAAGTGCCGGGGATCACAGGCCTCGCTCACATGTTCGAGCACATGGCCTTCAAGGGATCCGACCGGATCGGGTCGAAGGACTGGCCGGCCGAAGAGCAGGCGCTGCGCAAGGCGGAGGATACATACGCCGCCTACGACAACGCTCGTCACGAGACGGTCACCGACGCGGCGAATATCGAGACGCTGCGCAAGGCCTGGCAGGACGCGATCGCCGAAGCCGACAAGCACATCGAGAACGATGCCTTCACCGAGGTCGTCCGCAGCGCGGGGGGCGTCGGCATGAACGCGTTCACCTCGTCCGACATGACCGCGTACTTTTTCTCGATGCCCTCCAATCGCTTCGAGTTGTGGGCGTACATGGAGTCGGAGCGTTTCCGACGCCCGGTGTTCCGGCAGTTCTACAAAGAGCGAGACGTCGTCTTCGAGGAGCGTCGCATGCGCACGGAGTCCAGCCCCCGCGGGCGACTGGTCGAACAGTTCCTCGGCGCGGCGTTCATCGCACACCCCTACGGCTTCGCGCTCGTTGGCTGGCCGTCCGACCTGCACGCGTTCTCCGCCACGGACGCGGACGCGTTCGCGAAGAAGTACTACGTTCCTTCGAACATGGTCATCGCCATCGCGGGCGACGTAAATGGCGCCGAGGCGTGGCCGGTGATCGAGAAGTACTTCGGGCGGTTGCCGAAGGCGCCGGCGCCTCGCGCCCTGCGGGTCGTCGAGCCGCCTCAGATTGCAGAACGCACGGTGACGCTGCGCGATACCGCGCAGCCGTTCTACATGGAGGGCTACCATCGCCCCGCCGGAAGCCATCCGGACAGCGCCACCTACGACGTCATCGCCATGCTGCTCTCGAGCGGACGCACATCCAGGCTCTATAAGTCGCTGGTGCGCGATCAGAAGATCGCCGCGAACGCCTCCGGCCAGAACGGCTTCCCCGGGGAGAAGTATCCCCACCTCTTCACCTTCGCCGCGGTGACGACGCCGGGCCACACGCCCGACGAAGTGGCGAAAGGCATTCACGCAGAGATCCAGCGGATCAAAGACGAGGACGTGCCCGCTGAGGAACTGCAGTCGGTCAAGACACGGGTCAAGGCGGGCCTGATCCGCCAGCTCACCGGCAATTCGGGGCTGGCGCTGCAGCTGGCCATCACGCAGACCCTGTACGGCGACTGGCGCGAACTGTTCCTCGACGTGGAACGCATCGACAAAGTGACCGCCGCCGACATCCGCCGCATCGCCAATTCGACGTTCACCGAATCCAACCGCACCGTCGGCAGGATCGAGTCTGCGGCAAAAGGTGGTGCCAAATGAAGAAGACCGCCACAGTCCTCCTCACACTCTTCGTCGCGGGAACTGCGCCGGCGCAGGTCGACGACTATCGCGACATCAAGACGCCGGCTCTGCGCAGCTTCTCGATGCCTCAGCCGAAGCGCGTGCAACTGGCAAACGGCATGGTCATCTTCATCCAGGAGGATCGCGAGCTGCCTCTCATACGAGGAAGCGCCACCATCCGTGGCGGCGCGCGGAACATCCCGGCGGAGAAGACAGGAATGGCCGGCATCTACGGCTCGGCATGGCGCACCGGCGGGACGACCAAACAGACCGGGGACGAGCTGGATCAGTTCCTGGAGGCGCGCGCGGCGCGCGTCGAGACGGGCGCGGGCAATGACTCGAGCGGTATCTCGCTGGACGTGCTCAAGAACGACTTCGACACCGTTTTTCCGATCTGGCTCGAGCTCCTGCGCAACCCCGCGTTCCGCCAGGAAAAGATCGATTTGGCCCGGACGCAGGCCAGCGCCGGCATCTCCCGCCGCAACGACGAGCCGGGAGGCATCGTCGGACGCGAGTCGACGAAGCTCGGCTACGGCGCCGGCTCGCCCTACGCACGGCAGACCGAGTACGCGACGATCGCGTCCGTGACGCGCAATGACCTCGTCGCGTTTCACAAGGCCAACCTTCATCCGAACAACATCATCCTGTCGTTCATCGGCGACTTCGACTCAGCGAAGCTGGAGAAACAACTGCGCGATACGTTCACATCGTGGCGGCGCGGACCACAGGTCGTGAAACCGGACCCGGCCATCAACGCCGCAAAGCCTGGGCTGTACTTCGTCCAGAAAGGCGATGTCACGCAGGCGAACATCGCCATGGTTCACGGTGGGGTGGAGCGCAGCAATCCTGACTACGCGGCGCTGCAGGTGATGAACGAGATCTTCAGTGGCGGGTTCTCCGGCCGGCTGATGCAGTCGCTGCGCTCGAAGCGGGGGCTCACCTACGGCGTGGGCGGCAGCGTCGGCGCACCGTGGGACTATCCCGGACTGTTCCGCGTGCAGATGGCAACCAAGAGCGAGACCGCGCTGGAATCGGTGGAGGCCCTGCGGGGCGAGGTCCGCCGGCTGGTGACCGATCCCATCACTGAAGAGGAGCTCGCACTCGCGAAGGAGTCGATCCTCAACGCGTTCGTGTTCACGATGGACACTCGCGACAAGGCACTGCAGCAACAGGTGCTGCTCGAACTCTACGGCTACCCGCCGGACACGTTCACGAAGTATCCCTCGCTGATCCGCAAGGTCACCGCCGCGGACGTGCAGCGCGTCGCGAAAAAGTACGTACAACCCGACCAGCTCGCGGTGCTCGTAGTCGGCAACGAGTCCGCGTTCGAGAAGCCGCTGTCATCGATGGGCCCCGTGACCACCATCGACGTCATCATCCCGGCGCCGCCGGCGAAAGAGAAGCAGCCGTAGCAGATTCATTGATGAGGTCGCAGGCCACGCGCCGATGGGGTCACACCCCATCGGCGTTCTCGATCTGTCGCTCTCGTGTGCGCCAGCAGAAATGGGCTTGCGGAACGGGAATTGCTACGTGACATGCCATCACCGGCAGCGTATGGTGAGCGTGTCGGGGAACGATCCCGGGCCCTTCAGTCCTTCTGAGCTAAGTCAGATTCTCTGGACTCACCCCTCTTAGTCTCCAGTCTTCTCGCAACCACCGCACCCGCGACCCGCGTCGCTCGCGGCAGGAGCGTGAAGGCCGCCGGCCCGGCCGGCAGGAGCTTCAATGAAAGTATACGTAGGCAATCTCTCCAAGCAGATCACCGATGCCCAGCTGAACGATCTCGCGGTTCCCTACGGGAAGCTGGTTTCGGCGAACGTCGCCACCGAGCGCTCCAGCGGCGACTCGCGCGGCTTCGGCTTTCTCGAGTTCAGCACTGACGACGAAGCGCGCGCGGCCATCACCGGTCTCGACGGCCGCGATGTGAACGGGCAGACACTGAAGGTCAACGAGTCCAAACCGCGTCCGGACGCGCCTCGGCACTGATCGCAGGCGAAACGCCTGAAAAGGAGGACGACCGCAAGGTCGTCCTCCTTTTTTCGTCTGTTGCTGCTTTACAGCTGTCGGTCGTGATCCCGAAGCATGGGTCGCGAACCCGGAAGTCGCGGACAACCGACGAGCGACAACCGCTCTCATGGAGTGTGTTCGCTGAACGGTCATGTCGTTCGCACGAAGGGAATCCATGACTGATGAGAAACGGATTCGCCGTGTCGCGGTGCTCGGCAATCACCTGCCGCGCCAGTGCGGCATTGCCACCTTCACGACCAACTGAGCGAGGCCATCGCCTCCGTTGGCGACGACCTCGACTGCTTCGTCCTGACGATGAACGACGGCCGCCAGTGGCTCGACAAGCACGGGCAGTAGCAGCGGTCCGCCAGGCCCTCCATGGCGTTGTTCTCAGTTGTCGGTTGTCAGTTGTCTGAGGGTCGCCGCTCGAGCGACATCCTCGAGCTCAGGAAGTGGGCCGGCGTGCGACCTTGCGAAGCGGTTCGTCTCACCCCAGGAGTCGCATACAACCGACAACTGACAACCGCCCGAGGAGCGATCACGCGTCGCGCGCCCGCAGCGGAATCGTGAAAGAGAACGTGCTCCCCAGGCCGGGCGTGCTCTCCACCTGGATCTCGCCTCCGTGCGCTTCGACTGCCAGCTTGCAGAATGCCAGGCCGAGGCCCGTCCCGACCTTCGACCGGCGATCCAGCTGGCCGAACTTCTCGAAAATCCGCTCGAACTCCTCCGCAGGGATGCCGGTACCCGTGTCCTGCACGGCGAAGCGAATCGTTTCCGGTGCGACCTGGGAGACCACCACAGTGACGGTTCCCTCGCGGGTGAACTTGATCGCATTGGCGAGGAGATTGACGAGGGTCCGTCCGAGTTTGTTCTCGTCGCCAGGAAACGGGGACACCTCCGGAGCGATCTCCGTGGCAATGACGATCTGCCCGAGCCTTGCGAGGGACGCCACCTGCGAGACTGCCTGAGACACCAGTGCGTCCGCCGACAATTCGTCGTACTTCAGCTGAGTCGCGCCCGACTCCATTTTCTCGACGTCCAGGAGATCGTTGATCATCCCCAGCAGCGTATTGCCGCCCCCGACCGCGATGGTCATCATTTCGCGCTGCGTCGGATTGAGCTCGCCGTACTTCTCCAGCATCTCCACGCCGACGATCATTGCCGTGAGCGGCGTGCGCAAATCGTGGACGATCATGTTGCGCATGTCGTCGCGGAGCTTCTCCACCGACTGCAGCGTCTTGTAGTTGCTCTGCAGTTGATCGAAGAGAGCCGTTTCGCGATCCCGCCCGCGCTTTTTCTCCAGAGATGCGCCGATGCGCGCCCTGAGCAGCGTTGGATCGAAAGGCTTCGCCAGATAGTCTTCCGCGCCCGCCGCGATGCACCGGACCACGGACTGAACCTCGCTCAGCGCGGAGATCATGATCACGGGGATGTGCTGCAGCTGTTCGTCCGCCTTCACCTGTCCCAGCACCGCATATCCGTCCATGTCCGGCATCAGGATGTCGAGCAGCACCAGATCGAACGCGGTTTCGTGCATCAGTCTCAGGGCGTCGTGCCCGTTGCTCACGGTGACGACGTCGTACCCCTGATTCCGGAGTCGCCGCGAAAGGACGTCTCGATTCGCCGCATCGTCGTCGACGACCAGGAGCATGCCCCGCCCTGGATCGTGCACGCGACTGGCGACCGGCACCGCGACGAATGCCTCATCCTCCCCCTCATCAACGGTCTCGGAGCCGTCTTCGTCGAAGGCGATGAAGTTCTTTTCCAGCAGCGTCAGGATCCGATGACCCGCGGTGCTGATGGCCTTGAGATCGGCAACGTCGTCTCGCGCCGCGTCCTCGGCAAGCATCTCGGAGTAGCCGATGATCTGATTGAGCGGGCTGCGTAAGTCGTGAAGGAGCCTCGGTGAGAGGGAGGTCGGTCTGCTGCCTGAATCTTCGATCTCTCCCGTGTCACCCGGATCCGGATCTTTCATGGAGCTCACGAAACCCGCTCCGTATCTCCCGCCAGCAGGAGCGTCTCCATCTTGGCGAGCAGCCGCGGCAACTCGATCGGTTTCGTGTCGTAGTCGTCGCAGCCCGCCTCCAGTGCCTTGTCCCGGTCGTTGGCCATCGCATGCGCAGTCAGAGCGATGACCGGGATGTGCTTCAGCGACTGATCCGACTTCAACCGCCGCGTCGCTTCCCAGCCGTCCATGATCGGCAGACTCATGTCCATGAGGATCAGGTCCGGCGCACTCGTCCGCGCCACTTCGATCCCCTCTTCGCCGTCCACAGCGATCACCACCGCGTAGCCCGCGCGCTCCAGCCGCCGCGACAGCATGTCCCGGTTCATCTCGTTGTCTTCGACGATGAGAATCGTGGTCATGGGGTGGCCTCCCGATGAGCGGCGGTGCGTGTGACGCGGGAAGTCGCCAGCAATTCGCGCACCTGCCCGAGCAACGCCTCGCGAGAGTGGCCCCGCTTGCTCAGGATCGTTTCCACGTGGCCATTCAGCCGGCGCCGGTCTTCATTCGTGAGTTCCTGAGCGGTCACGACGACGATTGGAATCGATCTCCATTCGGGGTGCCGCCGCACTTCGGCAGCGAACGCAAAGCCGTCCATCTCCGGCATCATCAAGTCCAGAAAAATCAGGCTTGGCCGTTCCCGCTCCATGCTTCGAAGCGCCTCCACCCCGTTCCCTGCCTCGGACACCGCCCAGCCTTCCTTCTCCATCATCGAGCGCGTCAGCGCACGCGTCGAAACGTCGTCGTCGATCACGAGGACCGGGCACGGAGGGTTCAGACAGGTGAACTTCTTCAGAATCTGCGACAGACGCCGCCGATTGACCGGCTTGGTCGCATAGTCGGACGCGCCGAGGGTGAAGCCGCGCTCCGGATCGTCGACCATCGTCAACATGATCACGGGGATATCGCGCAGCGTTGCGTCGCCCTTCAGTGCAGAAAGGACGCTCCAGCCATCCATGTCCGGCATCATGACGTCCAGCGTGATGGCGGCGGGCAGAAACTGCCGGGCCAGACGCAGGCCCTGGACCCCGCCCGAGGCAGTCCGGACCGCGAACCCTTCCTTGCGGAGGTAGCGCTGCATCAGGTCACGCTGCATCGGGTCATCGTCGATGACCAGCACACACGTTCCGACCGAAGGCACCGACTCCTCTGAGTTCAATCCGCCGATCTCCGGGTCATGCGGTGCCTGGCGCCGGTCCTCAACGAGCTCCGGCTCGGACACTGATTCCGTGACCGTGGCGGGCAGCTTGATCGTGAAGACACTCCCCTCACCCAGCGCGCTGTGTACGGTCACGTCGCCTTTCATCATCTGACAGAAGCGGCGCGTCAGAGCCAGGCCGAGACCGGTCCCTCCGAATTTGCGCGTCGTCGAAGCGTCCGCCTGGGTGAACGATTGAAACAGCCGCACGATCTGATCCGAGCTGAGACCGATACCGGTATCGGTGACCCGGAAAATGATCCAGTCACTCCCGTCCATGATCTCCCGCTCAGCCTGAACTGTGATGTGGCCACCTTTGGTGAACTTGGCGGCGTTCGACACGAGATTGAACAGACCCTGGCGCACTTTGCTCAAGTCGGCGCGCATCTGGCCGATGTCCGGCGGGCACACGATCTCGAGCGTGTTGCCGTTCTTCTCCATCTGGATCTCGATCGTCGACGCAACCTCGCCGATCAGCGAGGGGATGTCGAAGCTCTCCAGATGCAGCTCCATTTTCCCTGCCTCGATTTTGGAGAGGTCCAGGATGTCATTGATGAGACCGAGCAGGTGTTTGCCGGCCGTCGAGATCTTGCCCAGGTCGCTGCTGAAGTCCTGCAGATTCCGTTCGACGGCTTCCTCCTGCAGCATCTCGGAAAAGCCCAGAATGGCATTGAGCGGTGTGCGCAACTCGTGGCTCATGTTGGCCAGGAACAGGCTCTTGGTGCGGTTTGCGGTCTCCGCTGCCTCCTTTGCTTTGGCCACCTCGCCCTCGGCGCGCCTGCGCTCGGTGACATCTTCCATCGCCAGAACCAGCAGCTCCGCGTGGCTTCCCTCCCGCAGTTTTCTTGCGTTCAGCAGCATCACCCGCAATCCAATGACGGGAAAATCGTGCTCGAGCTCGAAGTCGTTGAAGACGGAGCTCATGGGCACGATGTCCTCGAGCAGCGTGCGCAGATCCGGGATGTCCCACTGCCCGTTGCCGAGCTCGTAGATGAGCCGGTTCTCGGTCTCCTCCGAAGTCACGTGGAAGGTCTGGTAGAACGCGCGGTTCGCCGAATGAACGCGCAGACTGCTGTCGAGAATCAGCAGCGGCTCCCGCACGGTATCCACGACGTCCTGGGCATAGGTTTCAATCTGTTCCAGGAGGCGCTGCGAGCGACGTTGCTCGGTGACGTCTTCCATCGCGAGCAGAACCAGCTCTGCGTGCAGTTTCCGCGCATTGAGCAGCATCACGCGACGCCCGATGTGAGGGAAGTCGTGTTCGAGTACGAAGTCGTTGAAGACTGAGCTTGCCGGGACGATGTCCTCGAGGAGAGTCTGCAAAGCCTGCGATTCCCACTGTCCGTTGCCCAGCTCGTAAATGTGACGGCTCTCGGTCTCGGCTGGTGAAACGCGGAACGTCTCGTAGAAAGCGCGGTTCGCCAGACGCACCCGCAGATCGGCGTCGAGCACCAGCAGCGGTTCGCGAACCGTGTCGAACACGTCCTGCGCAAAATTCTTGATCTCGGCCACCAGGGGCGGGACATTCGGGATGCGAATGGCTGGTTGAAAAAGGTCGGACTTCGGTTCGGTCACGAATCGTTCCTCATCTCGCGGTTCCAGATCGGCTCCTTCTCGTAGTTGCGCGGCAGGATCACGCGAAAGGTCGTCCCGTGTCCCGGTCTGGTCGCAAGCTCCAGGCTGGCGTCGAGCAGTTCGCACAGCCGCTTCACAATCGTCAGGCCGATACCCTCTCCCGGTTGGGCGCTGAGCGCGTCCGACGCTGAAGGCAGCGTCGCGGCAGGAACGATGTCGCGGCGACGGTCCGTACTCGCCTCTCGCGCTACGTTTGCGACCTCCGTCGCAGCAAGAAGCTCCTGCGCCAGCGGCGCGCTCTCGTTCTCATCGAGCCCTGGTCCCGTGTCCTGAACAGAGAACGTCCACCGGTCGGTATCGCGGCCACTGTCCACTCCCCAGGTGACGGACACGCCGCCGTGTTGCGTGTACTTGACCGCGTTCAGCAACAGGTTCTGGAGGATGCGCAGGACTTTGGTCCTGTCTCCCTGGACGGGCAATGAGCTCGGACCGTCCATCCTCAGAAACAGCCCTCGGTCCGTCGCGGCGGTCTCGGACGCAGAGCAGAAGTCGCGCAACAGTACGGCTGCGTCGAAGGTGGAGATCTCGCGTTGCTCGTGACCGGCCTCGAGCCGCGCCAGACTGAGCAGATCGTTCAGCATGTCATGCAGAGAGGAAACGCTTTTACTGAGTATTTCCGCGACTTCGACACGGAGTGGCTCGGGCAGCTCGGAGCCGCTTCCTTTGAGCAGCGTGGTCGCTCCCTTCACCACGGTCACACTGCCCCGCAGGTCATGCGCGGCCGTCCGCCAGGCCTCGGCGCGCGAGCGTTCCAGGGTCTGCAACGCCGCAAGCGCGCGCTCGAGATCCGTCACGTGACCGGCAGATTCCGCCTGATGGAGGCGCCAGTACTGTGTCGCGCTCTCGGTCACGCCCTCTGCGCAGAGCTGGATCCACGCTCTACGGACGATGGGCATGACTGATGGGTCCAGACCTGAATGCGCTCCGGCGTAGCGCTCCAGCTCATCGGCAACACACAGCTGCAGGTGTCCCCACTCGCGGATCACTTCCCGCAGCTGGTAGCCCTGCTGCCAGCGTTGGATGCCGTGATCACACACCCTGGCAGTCTGGGTCTTGCCTGCTGCCGCATCCTCCTCTCCCGGCAAACCCTGAATGGTGTGCGCGAGACAATCGAGGACCGCGGGAATGTGGTCATTGAACTGCGCGCGTGACAAGGAGGCCGCAACGCTGCGTTCCGCGTCCGCTTCTCCCGCGGCGCGCCAGTCGGAGAGGATCGCATCGCGCCTGGCGAGCAGTCCCGACGCGACCGCGCTCAGCTGCTCCCGGGTGCGATCCGCACTGATCGAGAGGTGCACCGGTTCGATTCCCTGATGATTCAGGAGGAGCGGCGCTTCGTGCGAAATTCGCGGCTCCTCCACGCCCGTCGGAGCGCGACCGTCCCGGACTCGGTCTGTCCTTCGCGACGACGTGCGCCTTGTCATACCGAACCCTTTCGCGGTTCGGAGCTCGCTCGAATGCTCAACTTTCGAGCCGCCGGCTTCTGCAGGACTTTCTTCGCGGTAACCTCTTCGGTGAGCAGGACGATCTTTCCCAGAATGGCCGACACGCTTGGAAGAAACTCAGCTCTCACTGTAGCGAGTTTGTCGATGAGCGGTTTCAAATGCCCGATGTCGCCGAGACTGTTGGGAAGAAGATTGCCCGGCTTCTCCCCGAGAGTCTCGGCGATGAGCACGAAATCCTCGACATACAGGCCGCGCTGGTCGGTCTCGAGACGAGCGAGCTGAGCGGGAGAGATCCCCACGCTTCGGGCAACCTCGGCCTGGCTGCGTCCCTTCGATTCGCGAAGCTGTCTCAGAATCCGACCGTACATTTGTGGACCCAACCATGCACTCCATTTGCCAATTAGGCAATGCAATGACGGGTTGTTGCCAAAGGGAAATAAGGCATAGAATGAACTCCGTTTACCAGCTTGACGCCTGATCAGCGGGAGCAACAGTCGGGCATCTAGCGGGCGGCCTTCGTGGCACGTTCCGCTGCCTTGCACCATCATCAGACGACGTCTGGAACAGTAGGAAGCCGGGCAATGCGACGCATCTGGCATCGAGCATGAGCCTCCCCAAGTCGTCGGAGAAACGCCCCTATGAGACAGGTCGTGCGCACAACAGCAGGCAAAATCCTTCGCAGTGACGACCTCGCCGCCGGCGAGAAAGACATCGCCGCGGACATCCTCCGCGCAAACCCTGGTTTTGGAAACCCTCACGCGGTCCGTTGCGACTGGTGCGGCGAGACCCGGACATTGTTCCGCGACGAAAATGACGGGCCCTTCCGTTTGATTGAACGTGGATGGCATTGCGACCCCTGCGATGTGAGAGCATGCAACCAGGAAATCAAATTTTGAACCGACGCACTTCGCCAAAAGGAACTTGATGATGAAACGGACGCACCTCAGCACCCTGG
>JANMSA010000387.1:0-4757 GCA_031388865.1 Acidobacteriota bacterium
GACCCGGAGCCGGAGAAGGGCTTCTATTACCGCTCCGACCACTTCGAGTTTGCGCGCGTGGGCGTTCCCGCGCTCTATCCCGATTCAGGCGTGGACTACATCGGCAAGGACGCCACGTACAGCAAGCAGAGACGCGACGAGTACACGAGCCGCGACTATCACAAAGTCACCGATGAGGTGAAACCGGACTGGGATCTTGCAGGCGCCGTCGAGGACGCGCAGCTTCTGACGGTGATCGGCTACCGCGTCGCGAACGGGCAAAAGTTCCCGGAGTGGAAGCCGGGCACGGAGTTCAAAGCCAAACGCGACGAGAGCCTGGCCCCGCGCTGAGTTCGGGGAGCCGGCCGGCAACACGCCGGCCGGCGCTCCCACTTCGTGCCACTCAACCCATTCCTCAATCCCCGTGGGTCGTGGGGCCGGAAGTTGCAGGCCTGCAGGTGGCAAGGCGGCAACGCCACTGAGTGACATCCTTCAGGGCAATCATGTGAAGGTGACCGGCAGCGCCCGGTGACGATGCTCTTCGCCTCGTCAGGACTTCTTTTCGTTGCGGTGACCAGGCTTGTTGCTGCCCTTGTCTTCTCCGTCGGTCGGCTTCTCCGAGCCAAGGTCTTCGGTTCCGGAACGGCCAGCGCCCATGTTCCCGCCGCTCTTCTCAGTCTGATTCTTCCTCGAGTCCGACTTCTTCTGATCTTTCTGGTCGTCGTTTCCCTGGCTCATCGGTCATTTCTCCGGGTGTCCCTTACGCAAGCTGTGCGCCGCTTCCCGGCAGTGCAACTCGACTCCTCCGCCAGCGCGCGCCCCGATGTCAATAGGAGGGTGCCCCGCGAAGCAGGCGCTGAGCGGAGAGAGTCCTCGGTGGGAGGGACACCAATGGTGATCTTCCTCGCAGCCGCGAACAATTTCCGGACAATCCGACGGCGTGCGACTCACGGGCTGGCCTGCCGTCTGCACGCCCCGCAACCGCGTCGCGGCCAGGCGATGGATGACGCCCAGACGAGGACCCGTGGACAACGGACAACCGCCAACCCACAACACGCCCGGCGCTTCCAACGAAATCACCAGCATTTCCCAAAGACCCTGAACAGAGGGCGTCCGATCATGCGGGCATGATCAAACGACTGGTCTTCCTTGTGCTCGCGGCCTCTGCTGCATTCGGCGCCGAGCCGCAGAAGCTGCTCGTGGCCAGTGTGTTCGTCGATCCATCGATTGCGGCGCCCGTCGTCCGCTACTCCGTCGATCGCGGCGATGGGACGTCCTATGCGCTCGGTCTGTCCGGCTGGACGGTGGACGGCGAGTGGACCCGGCGCCTCTCCGATTCCCTTGCGCTGCGCTTTACCGCCGATGCGACGCCTTTGAACGCGCACAACAGCGACCGCATCTACGTGAACGGCCGCCGCGCACCAGAGCTCGAGTATGACAACGCCTCCTACCGCGCTCGCGGCGGTTTGCGATGGACGCATTCACCGCGCTCCACCACGGACGTGCTGCTGGTCGGCCTCTACGAGTCCGTCGACCTGGCCCGTTGGGACCATCCATACGCGGGTGTAGAACTCGCTCACACCTACTCGATCAGGAACGCCAGTGAGTCGCTGATCTCATCGTTCGATGGCATCGAGGTGACCGGTCGCGCGGAGCTTTTCGCCGGGAACGAGAGCTGGTCGCGTCTCTCGGTCATCGAGAGCGCGGGCCGCAGCTTCGGTCGAGTCCATCTGCGTCAGTCGGTGGCCCTTCTGCAGGGAAGCTCGCTGGATACGGTCAACCGCTTCCTGGCCGGTGGCTCGTGGGACGCGCTCGGCGGCACCGCAATCTACGGCCTTCGTTACGGAGAGCTGCGCCTGGAGCGCGCCGTGATCGCCAGCGGCGGAGCGGACGTCCGCATCGGCGGCAACTGGCGCGCGGGCGTGCGGGGAAGCTATGTCGACGGGGACACCGAAGCGACCTACGGACACGCGCTGAACGTGGCCACGACATGGAAGACCATCGGGGTGAACCTTGGCGTGGGGATTCCGGAGAAGAGGGACGGCGAGGGGGACCCGATCGTCTACGCAGCGCTGATCGTCCCGCTGTACAAGAAGTAAGGCCTGGCCAGGAACTCGGCGATCTGAGCCGAGGCGCGGAAAGGTGCCGACGACCGGCAACCGAGAACCGGCAACCGGGTCCCGCGGTCGTTACCCGCGATGCACCTGCAGCTCCATCAGACGGAACTGCGGAATCGGATTCAGCTCTGCAGCCGTGCAGGTGAGCAGCGCCTCGCTGATGGCGTACTGCTCGACCAGGACCTCGTACGACGTGCCGCTGTCGTCGGAGAGTCGAATGCGCGTGCGCTCGGCGCCGAGAGCTTCGCGGCTGATGAGGTGGAGGGCGTCGCGGGACAGGAGACCCGTGTCGCGGCGTACGAACGTCTCGGCGGCCTGTTCCACACGCGCCATCGAACTGCGTCCCCGATACGCGGAGAGATAAATGTCCCCACGCTGCACGCTCTCGGTGAGCGCGTCCGCCTCTGCTGCTTCTACGGGGCCGTAATAGAGACCCCACGGCAGCACGACCGCGTTTGCGGCGAAGCGATCGCCGCCGATGTGCGAGCACTGCCAGACATCCAGGTCGGGACGCTGACGCAGCGCGTCGTACAGCGGATAGCCGCGCCGCCCGCAGCAGGAGTCGTGTTGACCGTGAGTGCACACGAGCACGAGCGGATGGGTGGTTGGCGCGGGACCCTCGGCGCTCAGAGCCTTGAACGCTACGTTCGCCACGTCGTCGATCGATGCCAGCTCGAGCATCGCCTGACTGATGTACGGCGCGCTGCGGACGACATACACGCGCGTGCCTCCCAGCGAGTCGAGGCGGCGGCGGATGAACACGATCCGGCTGCGAGGGATCTCACGGTTGGCGTTTCTCAAAGCATGCACGACAGGAGAGGGCAGCGCTGCGTCGCGGATCGGATCGCGGCCCCACGTCCCGGGGAACTCGACGAGGATCCAGAGGTCGATGCGGGCGGCGGTGGCCGTGCTGTCGTCGCCGCGTAGACGGGCTGCATCCGAACAATAGACGCGGCTCACGCGTCCGGCTCGCCCGTGACGCGGACCAGTCCCTGTCGGGCCAGCTCGGCCACGAACTCCTGCACGCGTGCCGCGTCGAGCCCGCCCTTTGAAGCGGCGCACAGTTCGGCAACCGTCGCAGACCCAGCCGTCAACGTACGCAGGAGTGGCTCCGCGTCCGCGGAGAAACTCCATGCGCGACCATTCGCGTCGAAGCTCACGGACCCGTTGTCGTGCACCAGCGTCACGGCACGGGGGCTCGCCAGGGTGACCATCGCGGACAGGGGAGGCGGTGCGGCATCGCCGCCCGTCCAGGGCAGACTGGGCCATCCGCGTGAGCGCGCACGCGCGTCCTGATGCTCGTAATAGCGCATGAGCAGATCGCGATCGATCATGGCGAGCAGCTGGCGACGCATCTCGCCGAGCTGCGCTTGCTTTTCGTCCACAGTCGCGAAACGGCGCAGTGGCGCACGAAACTCCGCGGAAGCGCGAAGCTGGTCGGCGGCCCAGTGCAGCAGATTGACGCCGGTCCGCTGATGAATGCCAAAGGTGAGGTGCAGCGTGACCTCGCCGACTCCGGATGCCTCGTGCCACCAGCCGCGCGGGATGTAGAGCGCATCGCCGTCTTCCAGCGTTCCTTCCCACGCGATCACTTGTGGCAATTCCTTGTTTGGCTCCACATCATCCCTCAGCGGATGCGGACGACCGCCCTCGTAGATGCGCCAGTACTTTCTTCCATAGACCTGCAAAACCACGACGTCATGGGTATCGCAGTGGCGGTTGAATCCCTGTTGCTCGCGCCAGCCGGCGTAGAGGTTGACCTGCACGCCTTCATGCAGCACCCGCTCGAACTCCTCGGCCAGACGCATCACGCCGTCGGCCATGTCGTCGACCGCGTCGATGACCAGGGTGTAGCCGTCGCGAAGATGCTCGGATAGTTTCTCCGGGACGACGAAAGGGATGCGGCCGTCCTCGTAGCGGAGAAAGGCGTTTTTCGCGGCGAACGCGCCACCCTTCACCAGGCGCAGCCGCGGCGGCTCCAGCCGGTGTTTCTGCAGCATCCCATTGACCTCGGACCAGGAGAGCAGGCTTTGAAAGCGGCCACGCGCGCCCGGAAGATGCGCGAAGGTGCGCCCCCAGATGCGCGTGAGGAAGTCCTCGGCGCGGGCGGCGCCGAGCGTGTCCGCGAACGTGAGCGTCACGGGAGCACCTCAAGACGCCGCCACGCGCGTGGCGCGTGGCGGCGGGAAAGCAGAATCACGCGTTGTCCGTACCGTCGCCGTCCGTCTTGTCGGTGCCGTCGCCGTCGCCGCCACTGTCATCGGTGCCATCCGCGTCACCGGCATCGGTGCCGTCGGAGTCGCCGCCGTCGCTGCCGTCCTTCTTGTCCGTGCCTTCGGCATCCGAGCCGTCGGAGTCACCATCAGCAAACTTGTGGACCGGGCCTAAGTCCTGAACTTCCTGAAGCAGGGGATTGATCTCTTCGCTCATGCAAACCTCCGTGATGCCTCACGCATCGTGCACTGCCTGTGCCGACATGAGAGCGCGAGCGTATATCAGGCCCCCCGGAATCGGCAGACTCAAACAGCGCCCTCATCCGCCTTCGGCACCTTCTCCCCCCGCCGGGGGGGAAAGGTCTCGTGGGGAAGTGCCCGAGCTGCTGGTTGACGCTCGCTGCAGGTTGCATTCGAGAGCCTTCTCCCCCACAGCGGGGGAGAAGGT
>JANMSA010000422.1:0-2084 GCA_031388865.1 Acidobacteriota bacterium
CTCTCCTGGAGCCGCACGCAGCCGCGCACCGCCTCGTTTTCGCGCTCGCGCATCGCCTCGGCGCTGAGTTTGCCCTCGTCGTAGCTGATGCGCTCTTCCCGCAGTCCCGGCGGCCGCAGCAGGCTGCCGACGACGTCGGTGCGGATTGTCTTGAGGTTGGCCATTGTTCTTGGTTCCCGGCTTGATGTGCCGGCACCTTGCTACGGCGGGCGAAGATGGCGCAAGCAGGTGGCCCTGCGGCATGGCCGCGCACAAAACTTATAACTCAAACCCCACAACTGACAACGTCAACTGACAACCTCCCTCGCGCCAACCGCCAACCCATTCATGCACCATAAGTAACCAGCAACCAGCAACCAGCAACGTCTTATGATGCGGTCGTGGCGCCACGCACTCCACAGCAGCATCCGTCGTCGCATCCGCAGGCGCGGTCGTACCAGCAGCTCATGACCAAGCTGCTGCGGCACGGTGCGTATCCGCAGCTCCGGAAGATTATCGACAAGACGCTGGCGGCGGACATCTCGCCGGTGCTGCCGTTGCTCCTCGAGGAGGATCGGAAGCGCATCCTCTCGCTGCTCATCGAGGCGGGCAAGGCGGCCCGGGCGCTTCTGGAGCTCGACGAGAGAGACCTCAACGAGATCCTCGACGCGCTCGATGACCAGACGCTCGCCTCGATCTGCAGCTCGTCGGCTCCCGACGATGCAGCCGACCTGCTCGACGTCCTCGACGAGGAGCCGCGCGCGAGGATTCTCGGGATTCTCGGCGCCACGCACGGCGCACAGCTCGAGTCGCTGCTCGAAGGAGAGGAAGAGACCGCCGGCTCTCTGATGAACACGGAGTTCCTCGCGCTCGACGAGGACCTCACGGTCGCTCAGGCCATCGAGGAGATCAGGCAGTATCCGCGCAAGGAATCGTTCTTCTACGTCTACTGCGTCGATACCGATCACCACCTGGTCGGCGTGCTCTCACTGCGCAGCCTGATCCTCGCTGGACCGACGCTCCAGCTCCGCGATCTGATGGTGCAGAGCGTGGTGCGCACGCAGGTCGATTCCAGTCCGGAAGAGGTCGCGCAGCTGGTCTCCAAGTACGACCTGCTCTCGGTCCCGGTCGTCGACGTGCAGAATCGCCTGGTGGGTGTGGTCACGGTCGACGACGTGCTGGACGTGATTCAGGAGCAGGCCGAGGAAGACCTGTTGCACCTGGCGGGCGTCGATGTCAGCGAGCGTGTGACGACTCCCGCGCGCGAGTCGTTCCGGACGCGTTTCCCGTGGCTTGCGGTGAACCTGGTGACGGCGTTCATCGCGTCGTCCGTGGTGCGCTACTTCGAGCCGACGATCCAGAAGTGGACCGCGCTCGCGGCGTTCATGCCCATCGTCGCAGGGATGGGTGGCAACGCGGGAACACAGACGCTGACCGTTTTCGTGCGCGGCCTCGCACTCGGAGAACTGGACTGGCGGACGGGCTGGCGCCCTGTATGGAAGGAGACGCTGGTGGGCATGATGAACGGCGTGGCCATTGGAGTGATGACCGCGACGATCGTCGGCTTCTGGACCGGGCAATGGGTGCTCGCCGGCATCCTGCTCACGGCGATGTGCCTCAATCTCATCATCGCAGGGCTGGCGGGCGGCCTCGTTCCGCTGACGCTGGAGCGCTTCGGGTTCGATCCGGCGGTGGCGTCATCCATCTTCGTGACGACCTTCACCGACACCGGAGGCTTCTTCATCTTCCTCGGCCTGGCCACCCTGGCGCTGCGGTACATCCCTTAGGCCGGAAGAGAGGGGACCCGAGACTCGGAGTCTCTCGCGGCAGAAAATCGCCGCTGGAGGCGGCGCGTAGGGTAGCCGGTGGTGAGAGCAAAGCGAGCGACCACCGGTCCATACAACCGTGATGATGTCGACCCCGGCAGGGGTCGCGGACGAGCTGGCGATCCGCCTCCGAATGCGAACCGGTACGCGACCCTTTCAGGGTCGATCTCCATTGCCGGCGCAGTCCGGTGGTCGCTCGCTTTGCTCTCACCACCGGCTACCCTACGCGCCGCCTCCAGCGGCGATTTTCTGCCGCGAGAGACTCCGAGTCTCGGGTCC
>JANMSA010000423.1:0-6157 GCA_031388865.1 Acidobacteriota bacterium
GCCTCTACCTCCACCTCCCGTTCTGCGCGGTGCACTGCACGTATTGCCCCTTTGCCATCTCGACGGACCTCTCCCTGCAAAGGGACTACACGGACGCCCTGGTGAGAGAGATTCGTGCCCGTCATCCCGAGCGTGAGGAGCTCGGTCAGGGCGACACCTCCGATTTGCTGTCATCCCGAGCGTCGAGTCGAGGGACCTGTGTGGGCGGGGCATCCAGTGCTCATGCCTGTCGCCCCTCCCGCCCAGGTCCCTCGACGGAGCCTGCCCTGAGCGCGGCCGAAGGGCTCGGGATGACAGCTGCGCTGCGCGCGGCGCGGAGCGGGTGAGGTCTTTGCGGGTGAACTGCTGATGATCGAAGGCCTCGAACCGAACGCCCTGGTGATCCTGAACGTGATCAGTCCCAAGGAGAAGTTCTTCGGAGTGCTGCGCTCGCTTTCGGCGGCAGGAGTGACCATGCGCGCGATGAATCTGGACTCGTTCGACGACTGGATCCATCAGATTGCGCGGGGTGAGGAATCGGAGATCGACATGGTGACGATGTTCGTGCCCCTCTTCCGTGTGGAGCGGGTCTTTCTCGACGAGCCCGCGGGTGCGATCCGCTCGTACTCGCAGCGGTTTCACGAGGTCACCGGCCGCACCATCGAGCAGTATCTTGGACTTTGACCGACGTCCCGGCGCGTTGGTCCGTATAATTCGCGGCCGAATTCGAATCCGGAGGAATCAACTGTTGTCCACAAACCAAAGAAACCTGCTGTCCGTGCTGCTCGTCCTGACTGCGCTCGTGTCCGGGTGCAAAGGAAAAGAGGAGTTTGCCGAGCCCGAGGCGTTCAGCTTCGTGGTTTATCCCGGCTCGCGCTACCTGGGACAGCTCACCGAGGCGACCAAGAATGCTCATCGCACGCTCACCCCCGGGCAGGAGCCGCCGCCGATCGCCATCTACGACACCGACGCACCGGTGGAGCAGGCAGCGGAGTTCTACGCGAAGGAGTACGGCTACAAGGAAATCGCGCCCGACGTGACGAACAACCTCAGCGCCGCCAAGCCTCCCGCGTACTACCGCACCGGCGATCTGCAGACCGACGCGAAATCGATCGAGGAGCTGCTCAAGAAGATGAACATGCCCACGGACGTGACGAAGGCTCAGGGAGCGTACCGCGCCGCCGACCTCCTTCCGCGTCCGAACCGCCCGCGCGTGACCGTCCAGCGGCCGTACTTTGACGTGACCACGTCCTCAGTCGTGGACCGCACGCTGATCCTGATGACGCGGTAATCCCGTGAGCCGAGTCTCCCAGTCTCAGAGTCTCAGAGTCTCGAAGTCGCAAAGGGCGTGGAAGACACCGTCCCTGCGACAGGGAGACTCTGAGACTTGATGACCAGGCACGCCACCATCGTCGGACTGGGCCTGATCGGCGGTGCGGTGGGGATGGCTCTCCGCCGCGGCGGCTGGCACGTCGCCTATGTGGATCCTAACGTTTCGCTGGACGAGGCCCGGCGTGCGGGCGCCGCAGACACGCGCGCGGACATGATCGGCGACGCGGACTTCGTCGTCGTCGCGACGCCCGTCGACGTGGCGGTGGAACTTCTCCGAAGTCTCGACTCCTCAGCCGTCGCCACCTCGGTCTGCAGCGTCATGCATCCATTGCGCGCTGTCGCGAGCGGGAACTTTGTTGCCGGCCATCCGATGACAGGCTGGCATGAGGGAGGCCTCGCGAACGCTCATCACGTGACGCTCGCCGGGACGCGATGGTTTCTCGACGCTGACGATGACCGCGTCGAGCAGTTCGTTCGCGATTGCGGCGCGATTCCCGTTCGCGTGGACGCGGCGCACCACGACGCGACGGTCGCGTTGACCAGTCATCTGCCGCAGGTGCTGTCCACGGCGCTCTTCGCGTATCTCAGCGATCAGCCCGGCGTGTCGGAGTTCGCGGGAGCCGGCCTGCGCTCGTTTCGCCTGGCGGCCGACGATGGCGCGATGTGGCACTCCGTCCTGGCCGCGAATGGCGAAACGCTGCGCCCGCATGCTGATGCGGTCGCAATGCTCGTACGGGCCATCATCGAAGGAGACGACCCCGGCGCGTTCGCCAGAGCAAGAAGACTGTGGCAAGAGCTGCAGGGATGAGCGGCAGATAGAACGAACGCGGGCGGTAGCGCACGATCACATCGTGCTGGCCGGGTGGAACCATGAACGCGACGAACGGCCCGTCATGCTCGAAGACGCGAAACGGGCCCGCGCTCCATCCCGGAGCGTTGGCGACACTGCTGGCGACCAGCGCGTGCTGCCTCGCCTGGATGCGCAGCCGGTACGCATCGCCGGCTGCACTGACGATCGTCACCGCCGCGGTCTCTGAGTAAAAGCGAGCGCGAGCGTCCGCATTCTCCGAGATGCGGCCATCCTCGGAGACGACGTACCTCACGTTCAGTCGATCGAGCAGCGGCGAGCTCGCATCGTTCCACTTCGCGTAATAGTCCGCCGGGTTCCAGCCAGCGTTCTTCGCCAGATACGCGACGTACGGCGCAGATGCCATCGGATCGTGTACGCGGATGTCCTCGAGGCCCCAGTACGCGCCGACATTCGGATACATCTGGCCGCCCAGCCCGACGATCCGATGGGTTCCTCTCAGACGCTCCAGCTGCGCAACCAGCGGCGTACGCGGGTGCAGGTCGCGCGCGGGAAAGATCGGATTCCAGTGCGCCATCGTGATCCACAACTCGACGACCGTCAGCGCACCTGCGGCGATCAACCCTTCGCGCCGCCGCACCGCGGTGAGCGCGATCGCCGCGAGCACGGCCAGGCTGGGCAGCAGCGAGAGCAGCGCCGTCGCGCGATGCGACTCGGTCGGAAACGCCGTGCTGCGCATCAGCAACAGCATCGTTGCGGCCACCGCCGTCGCGCCGATGAGCAGTGGCGCCGCACCTTCGCGACGCGTCCAGTCCACGACCGCCCCGATCAGGATGCTCGCGAACCAGCAGATGCCGAGCCGCATACGCATGGGCGGCGCCAGGCCGGCGATGGCGTCGAAGGCCTGCGTGATCCCTGGCCAGCCGAGGACGATGCCGAAACAGGTGATGGCGCCGAGGACGTAGAGGGTCTCCCGATCGCGCCATCGCCGGCGGCGCACGATGAAGATCGTCGCCGCCACGATGGAAGAAAGCGCGAGCACGCCAGCAAAGCCGCAGATCGACTCGAGTGTCGTCGGTCCCCAGGGCCGCTCGATCGGCAGATGTCCAAAAAAGCGCGGCTGCAGGAGCAGCGCGGCGGACTTGCGATCGGAGAACGGCGGCACGGTCTCCTCACTGACTCGCACCTCCGCGAAGCGCTGCGAGCGCACCACCGCCTCCGCAACCGGGACCAGATACGGCGCGGCGATGCACGCCGCGAGGAGGCTGGCTCCCGCAATGCGCAGAATGCCGCGCAGGTTCGCGACCCACAGTCCGTGCGCGGCCGCGATGAGGCCGATGTTGAACACCGTCTCCGGATGGCCGGAGAGAACGGTGACCACAAAGATCGCGATGGGGACGAGCATCGTGGAGCGCCGAGGCGCGACCAGCATCTCCACCGCCAGCAGCACCCCAGGCAACAGCGCCGCCGCCGCAGCGATCGGGAACTGCAACCACGTCACCATCCACGTCGAGAATCCATACGCCACAGCCGCGATCGTGCTGGCGAGCGGCGAGTAGCGTCTGCGGCAGAACAGATAAGTCAACACCAACGCCACCAGCAGCTTCAGCGCTGCCTCGGCTCCAATCGCGTAGCCGAGTGGGAGCACGAGGGTCACGAGGTGAAAGGGAGAGAAGGGCGTGCTCTGGCCGTTTGCGAGCAGCGGATAGCCGCAGCCCGCGGCGGCGTTCCAGAGCGGGACCTTGCCCTCCCGCCACGACTCGCGCACCTGATGCAGCCACGGGACGATCTGCATCGGAACGTCATGCAGATTGAGGTTGGAGACGTCGTACTTGGTGACGGGTGGTCGGCCGGGTGGGCGCAGCTCCGACCACGGCGGCAGAAGTTTGAGCACGTCCGCAGGAACAATCACCACCTGCTGCGTGAGCGGCCGCCACAGAAACGCGAACACGAGAATCGCGAAGAGCAACGCGACGCGGCGAGGCAGATTCGCGCCGGCATGGCGGACGGCCGCAACCGACACGACGTACACGATCCCGACGAGCAGCCACGCCCAGTTCACTGGCGAAGGATCATAGGCTCACAGTCTCATAGGCTCACAGCAGATTCCGAATCATGGTGCTCCTACAAGCCGTGCACGCCGGAGGCGTGGTGGCAAATAGCCGGTGGTTGAGCGCGAAGCGCGGGTACCACCGGTCGCACGGGTCCCCCATCCCTAGCGCCCCGGCAGGGGCGCAGGACCCCGACGGGATGTACGCCGCCCGGCGAACACTCCCCGCGATGGTCCCGCCCCGCCGGGGTGTGGTATGACCCGCCAGCGCAACGATCGTCGCTCCAGCCGGATATGGTGTGCGGCGCCGATTGGAACGGACACGATGAACTGGAGCTGGATCTACGTAGGACTGCTGTATGCCGCGGCCATCTGGCTCGCGCGGCGCAACGGCATCGACATCCCCAGACGGGTGGCGATCTTCTTCTTCGCGCTCGTGCTGCTCTTCTTCTTCCAGCCGCTCACGCAGGACTTCGTTCATTCGCAGGACGACATCCTGAACACGTTGCCGCCCTGGCATCTGGTCGTGCAGAACAAAGATGCCATCAACGGCGAGATGAACGACATCCCGCTGCAGCACACGGTCTGGGGCCATCAGGCGCGCGAGCATTGGAAGGCGCTGCGTTTTCCGTTGTGGAACCAATTCAACGGTTCCGGCTATCCACTGCTCGCAAACGGCCAGAGCTCCGCGCTGTCGCCGATCCGGCTCCTGAACCTGCCTGTGCCGCAGCGGCACTTCATGGCAGCGGAAGCCGCGACGAAGATTCTCATCGCGCTCACCTTCACGTTCCTCTTCTGCCGCGGGCGCGGCTACTCGGAGCTGCCCAGCGTCATCGGCGCCGTGATTTTTGGCTTCGGCGGCTTTCTCCACAGCTGGCTCCATTTTCCGCACGTGACTACTGCGTGCTTCCTGCCGGCCGTGCTCTGGCTGATCGACCGAATCGCCGAGAAGCCATCGTACGGACGCTTCGTCGCCGCGGCGGTGGTCTGGACGGCGATCCTCTTCGGCGGACATCCGGAAACGGCTTCGCACATCTTCTTTCTGTCGCTGCTGTATCTGGTGTGGATCGTCTTCATCGAGAAGCGCGCTTCCTGGCGCGTCTTCCTGACCCTGGGCGGCGCGATGACGGTGGCCGCACTCCTTTCCTCCCCTTTCCTTCTTCCTTTTCTCGAGGCGCTGCCAAAATCGCAGCGGTATCAGGCACTCAAAGCGATGCCGCTCGACGCGAAGGCGTTGCCGTATACGGATCTGGACTGCATGGTGGTGTTGTTCCAGGCCCACTTTTTCGGGCGCGTGCCGTTCGAGAAGCCGTGGGGACCGGCCGTGGCGGAGCCCGTCGGTGGCTTCGCGGGCGTCCTGGGGATCGCCTCCTTCTTCGCGCTCCTCGCCCACGTCATTCGACGGCGCAAGTGGCGATCTCCGGAGTTCTTCTTCGTGATCGCCACGATCGTGGTCTTCGGCGTGATCGATGGCTGGCCGTTCATCGGCGACGCCATCCATGCCGTACTGCCGGTCGTCGCACACGCGCGATTCCGGCTGCTGTTTGTCATGCTCATGGCCATCCAGGCCGCGGCGGCGATCGATCTGACCCTGCGCAACCGGCGCGCGACGAATGAGCCTGATGTCCCTGATCCCCAGGTTCCTCCAGTCGCGCCCGGGATGACCTGGGAGCTCGTGCTCGGCGCGGCCGTCGCCGGCGCGATGCTGCTCGCTCTCCTGACGCTGCACTCTTTCCCTGACGACGCCCGGCGCATGACGTCGATTCTGGCGTCGTTACGAAGCGTGGCCGTGCTGGTGCTGGCGGTGCTCGTCGCAGTGCTCGTCACCGTCCCGCCCCGCTGGCGCAATGCCGCGATCCTGGGGCTGCTCGTCGCCGTGATCGGAGAGCTGTGGCCGGTGACCCGCTCGTGGAACCCTGCGCTGCCGGGCGAGCTGTTTTATCCCCGCACACCGTACATTCAGGCACTGATCAACTTGAAGGCGAAGC
>JANMSA010000445.1:0-1732 GCA_031388865.1 Acidobacteriota bacterium
AGATGGCGGCGCCGCGGGTGACGATCTCGCTGGCTGAGGCGACGGTGGCGGACAGGAGCAGGGCCAAGGCAAGGCGTTTCATGATCCGGGCATTATCACCCGGCCGATCGGAGACGAAGCCCGTCGCGGGACACTTGTGCGCGATTGTTTGCATCAGGCTTCGTCACGGTCCAGGAGTCTGCGCGGCGAAAAGAATGCCCTTCCAAAAAAATCAGGGCGGGCTCGAAGGCCCGCCCTGATCATTGGATCGGCTGCGCGAATGTCAGTGCGCGCGTTCTTCGGCGGTGTTGCCGATGCGCATGCCGTAGAAGGAGCGATACACGAAGTACATCGAGATCAGCAGGAACACGCCTGAGAGGATGAGCGTGAGCTGCCCCTGTCCTGCGCGGTTCATCTCCACGGCCAGCTCGACGGCCAGCAGGCCGAAGAGAGTCGTGAACTTGATCACCGGGTTCATGGCCACGGAGGACGTGTCCTTGAACGGGTCGCCGACGGTGTCGCCGATCACGACGGCTTCGTGCAGAGGGGTCCCCTTCATCTTCAGTTCCGTCTCGACGATCTTCTTCGCGTTGTCCCAGGCGCCGCCGGCGTTGGCCATGAAGATGGCCTGGTAGAGGCCGAAGAGCGCGATCGAGATCAGGTAGCCGATGAAGAAGAACGGCTCGAAGCACGCAAATGCCAGAGTGGAGAAGAACACCACCATGAAGATGTTCAGCATGCCTTTCTGCGCGTACTTGGTGCAGATGGCGACGACTGCCTTGGAGTCTTCAACGGAAGCTCTGGTCGCACCGGCGTCCAGCTTGATGGTCTTCTTGATGAACTCCACCGCGCGATAGGCGCCCGTGGAAACGGCCTGCGTGGCCGCGCCGGTGAACCAGTAGATCACCGCGCCGCCGACGACGAGGCCGAGCAGAAACTGAGGGTGCAGCAGCGACAGCTTTTCGATGTCGGTGGTGAGCTTATTGGTGAGCATGACGATGATCGCGAAGATCATCGTGGTCGCGCCGACCACCGCGGTGCCGATGAGTACAGGCTTGGCGGTCGCCTTGAACGTGTTGCCGGCGCCGTCGTTCTCTTCGAGGTACTGCTTGCCCTTCTCCCACTGAGGAGTGAATCCGAAGTCGCGCTGGATCTCCTCAGACACGCCGGGGATGGTCTCGATGGTCGAGAGCTCGAACACCGACTGCGCGTTGTCCGTGACCGGACCGTAGGAATCGACGGCGATGGTGACGGGGCCCATACCGAGGAAGCCGAAGGCCACGAGACCGAAGGCGAAGATGGCGGGAGCGATCATCAGCGCTGCCGGCCCGGTGGCGAAAGTGCCTGCGATCCAGGCAGCGATGCCCATCAGGCCGGCGATGGTGAGACCCATCCAGTAGGCTGAGAAGTTCCCGGCGATGAAGCCGGAGAGGATGTTCAGCGACGCACCACCCTCACGCGATGCGGTGACGACCTCGCGGACGTGCCGCGACTCCGTGGAGGTGAAGACCTTGACCAGCTCCGGGATGATGGCGCCTGCCAGCGTTCCGCAGGTGATGATCGTGGAGAGCTTCCACCACATGGTGGTGTCGCCGTTGAGCTCCGGAATGAGCAGGTAGGACACCGCGTACGTCACGCCGACGGAGAGGATGGAGGTGAGCCAGACCAGGGAGGTGAGCGGAGCCTCGAAGTTCATCTTGTCGACGTTGCCATAGCGAGCCTTGGCAATCGCCTCATTGATGAAGTACGAAAG
>JANMSA010000450.1:0-2065 GCA_031388865.1 Acidobacteriota bacterium
GACCCGGAACTCCCGGCGGCCGTCGCCATCTGCCCGACGAACGCGATCGAGCAGGAGCGGGGACAGTTCGCGGTGAACGATGGCCTCTGCATCCGCTGCAACGCCTGCCGCGAAGTCGCCCCCAACGCCATGGAAATGCGCGACCGCTTCGCCGGGCGGCAAGCGGCGGCTGCGGCTGCTGCCGCGGGGGGGTAGAGCCCCTCGGAGCGCCGCGCACGCCGTCGGATTGGAGTGCGCCGATGTTTGGAATAGAATGTCCGCCTATGGACCCGAGCGAAGACGTACCACCCGAGACAGTGCCCAGCGCGTTCCTTGGTGTTGTGGATAAGTGGAAGAAGCAGCTCCTTGATGTCTCGCGCCGAAATCGTGCCTTGTACTTCCGAGAGACGAACACGACCACGTTCGAACTGGATGGCGAGGCAGCCGATGTGTGGACGCGTCTCGTCACGGGCGAGAGGGTTTTAGTTCCAAGGGCCATGCCCCGTACCTCCGCATCAGTCTCGATTTTCGAAGCCCCGGCTCGTGGAAGCGCTGGTCTAGCGGACGATGCTGTTGCGCACAGTCGAAGGGTCAAGGCGCTAGCTGAACGGGTGCGCCTGGCACGCGAAGAGGTTGGCGCGCAAATCCTCTTCGCCGCGTTCGGCTGGCTGGAATGGCACGACGACCGCGGCCAGGAGAGGGCGAGGTCTCCTTTGGTTTTCGTGCCAGTGGCCTTGTCAGAAGATCGCGAATCGTTCCGGATTGTCGAGGACGATGCGATCGAGGTGAATCCTGCGTTGGAATATATCCTTCGCTCAGAACATCGCGTGACGCTACCTGTTGTTGAAGACGTGGGGGAAGAAGGCCCCGCCGATGATCTTGTCCCTTTCCTCGAACGGGTCCGAGCGGCGGTCTCTTCCAAACCGGGATGGCAGGTAGAACAAGACCGACCAGTCATCGACGTGTTCTCGTTTCCGAAGGTTGCCCTCGTCCAGGAAATCGAACGCTCCACGGCGAGACTTTGGAACCATCCGCTCGTTCGGCTGCTCGCAAAAGACGGATCTCTACTGGGGTCGATCCCCGCTCTCCGGGAGTTTCAAAGCCTTGATCGGGAACTACCGCCTGGAACAATTAGGACCGTGGTTCCAGCGGACTCCACGCAGCTTGCCGCGATCGCCACCGCTAGCTCGGGGACTAGTCTTGTGATCCAGGGGCCTCCTGGTACCGGGAAGAGCCAGACGATCACCAACCTGATCGGGGAGTTTCTCGCGCAAGGCAAACGGGTACTCTTCGTAGCCGAAAAGGCCGTAGCGCGATCGGTGGTCTACTCCAAGTTGGAGCAAGCGGAGCTTTCTGGAGCATGTCTCCACTTCGGGGCGGATGTTACCGGGACAGCTCGAAACTCCGGGCAGCGCACGGGGATTGTCGAGGACCTCCGCGAATCTTTGGCTGCTGGACAAGGCTACTTCGAGCGTAAGGGACTCGAGGGAACAACGGAGGAACTCGCTCGCCTCCGAGACGAACTTACGAGGTTGGCCGCGCTCGTGCACCAACCGCTTGGGCGCGGCGGGTGGATCACTCCATTCGAACTCCTTGGACGGGCGTTGGTCGCCGGAATTCCCAAGGATCGCACCACTCGCGTCCGTGTCCCAGCGCTCTCTGCAACGGACCGGGCAACGATGGATCGAGTGCGAGAGACCTGCGAACTCCTCGAAGCTCTCGACGACCACAAGGTTGACTTGATGGCCATGCCGCTGGCCCACTCGCCTTGGGCTCCAACAAATTCCACGGAAGCCGACTCTCTAGCGGAGTCGCTCGGCATGCTCGTGTCGGCCGGAGCTCGTACCGAGGCGATTCTCGCAGTGATAGGGAGATTCCGCCCGGAGCAACAGGGAGCTTACGTCGTCGATGACCTGACGGAGGCGGTGCAGGATCTGGACGCAATCGTTACGTGCGAACGATGGAAGGAGTCGTTCACGCGCATCGTTCGGCCGTCTTACCGTTCGGCGAGAAGACGGTACAAATCTTCCATCACGCAGGGCGGAAAAACGCCTGCAAACATGGAGACGCTTCAATCGCAGGCGAC
>JANMSA010000457.1:0-2600 GCA_031388865.1 Acidobacteriota bacterium
CGACGCCGCTGCTCGACTGATTGATGCCCTGGGAATAGAGCGTGACGACCCGTTCGGTTTTGGCAAACCAGCCAGCAGCCGGGTTCGATCGAGGAGACGCTGCCCCGGCTCGCCGCCGCGGGCGTGCCAGCCGACGTTCTCCATGACGGCGCGGTTAGCGCCGGGCGTGGCGCAGCCAGGGCTTGACGACGACGCGGTGCGCGCGCGGGAGGTGGACTCGCTGCGGCGCGCGCTGATGGTCACCATCAACGGCATCGCCGCCGGCATGCGTAACACCGGTTAGGAACGCCTGCGACCCGCCGGCCGCGCGGCCGCGGCCCGTGCCCACCGCGCATTTGACAGACCGCGCGCTTGTGTTACTAAAGTCGCAGCCGTGTTCTGGTCCACCATCCGTCGGGCAGCCGTCTGGAACCTCAGCCAGCCCGTTGAACTTCCCGCTCTAAGCAGCTACGATGCGGGCGGGGCCGTTACCCTTTCGTTCGGAAACAATCCAGAAAACCATTCGGGAGATTTCTCATGACTTTGAACGGAATCAAGACGGTCGCAGCAGTCGGGTTCGTCGCCATCGGCTTGCTTGCCTGGGCGCCGGCACCGGACGCCCAGAAACCCCCCGCGAGCGCCAGCGTAACCCCCACTCCCTCGTTCCTGGAGGTAAACAAGACCTATAGCTTCCGCTGGCAGCCCGGGGACGTCGAGCAGTACAAGGTGCTGGAGCTCAAGGACGGCTGGATCAAGGCTGAATCACAGACGAAAGACGCGCCGGCCCGCATGGTGCTCTGGGTGAATCCAGCGCGGGCGATGACAATCAAGCTGGAACCCTGAGAGACTGCGGGCTCATGGGAGCACCGCGACGATCCGATCGCGCCTGGATCGGAGGGGCTTTCTCACGCCAGGGCTATTTCACAACCACGGGCGCCTGGTCATAGGGCGTGTGGCCCTCCCACGTCCAGGGCATGCCGGGATCCCCGAGCGTCGAGGATAGGAAGCATTAGAAGGGGCCCGACCACCCCCCGGCCACAGCGCAGATTGGCGATGCGATCGCGGCCTGATTACGGCCTGCCGTCCACTACGGCGCAGATTGCCCCCGTGCGACGCGCCGACGAGCGGGCCGTCGCAGAGAAGCGTCGGGAACAGGGGTCGAACGTCGAGGCGGTCCGCAGCTTCATGCCGGGCTCCGGAATGGAGATCGCCGACAGGGTCTGCGCAAAATACGCGTTCGAAGCAGCCCGAATGAGTAAACGGTTGTGCTGGGTGGGCTTGTCCGCCCCATCCCCGCACCGCTCGCGTGAGTTGGCCCCAAGCCACGGCCGCAAGCCGTTGCAGTAAGCGGACAGGGACCACACGCTGCGACTTGTCTCTGGACTCGAGGCGCAGCTTCATCCCTCTGTCGAGATCGAGGCGGTGCACCAGGGGGCGCGAGCGAATGCCAGTGGTCTCGCGCCTGGCGTCCTGTCCGACGAACCACTCCGGAAATAACCAGGTAGTCACGCCGGTAACAGGCGCCGGGGGATCATCGCTGTCAGCGGGTGGCGCGTAGAACGCAAATGGCCGCCCGAGAGATTTCGGACCTTGCCGGCCAGTCGGTCTTCCACGATCAGGTGATCCTCGTAGCCGTTCCATCGGTCCGAAGCGGCCTGGCAGCATCTCTTGCGCTCCCTAGTGAGATCCGCAGAGCCTATCGTGGCCGTGGTAATTATCATGGCCAAGGTAATTATCATGGCCATGATATACTCCAGTTCAGCATGAGCCACCATGGAAAACCACGAAATATTTAGCAAATCATCTTCCGCCGAACGTTGGCGATTGGCAGCCCAGCAGCTCCAGCTCATCTTTGAAAAAGCTGGCTGGAAAGTGAAGGCGCTGCAGAGGGGGGGATCCTTCGAGGCGGATGTGCTGGTTCGACGCCGCAAGGTCGTGTACGCCGTTGAGCTCAAGGCGGGTGCCGAAGGGCGCAGCGATCGGCTGATTCCTCTGTTCGCGCAGGCCGCTCTCCAGGTCATGCGCGGCGGCAGCAAAAACGCCCTGCCTCTCGCTGTCGTGAGCGCGCCGAAGGTCTCTCTGCGCGCGGCCGAGCAGGTGCTCGACTTCGGCGTGAAGTATGCGCCGGATGTGGCAGTGGGGGTCTTTGACTCAGAAGGGCTTCGTCTATTCCGCGGTCCGAGCCTCGACGACCTCAACGCAGAGTCACCGGTTCTCTTCCCCGTCGTGCGCTCCGGATCGGCCCGCGACTCGCGCCACCTCTTCTCGGATCTGAATCAGTGGATGCTCAAGGTGCTCCTCGCGAACGAACTGCCAGACCATCTGCTCTCTGCGCCGCGCGGACACTACAGTAACGCCTCGCAACTTGCAAAGGCGGCACAGGTGTCCGTCATGAGCGCGTTCCGGTTCGTGCAGCAGCTGCAGGAGGAGGGGCATCTCCACGAATCGGCCTCGTCGCTCGATCTCGTCCGACGCCAGCGCCTGTTCCTGCGATGGCAATCGTCGAGCGACAGATCCGTGCGCGAGGTCCAGATGCGCTTCCGCCTTCCCGGAGACTCGCAGGTGCAACTCCGGAAGGTGCTCGCCAGCGGCCGGGCCTGCCTCGCGCTGTTTGCCGCCGC